>JACQXU010000031.1 GCA_016208545.1 Candidatus Uhrbacteria bacterium
TTTAATGTATAAAGGCAGATTTTACGACCCTAATCAGGGTCGTAAAATCTGCGTTGATGTTATACGACACTTAATAAGTTTTTACATAAACAAACTTATTAAGTGTCGTATAACATTTATTGTGCGACGCCAGAAATTCATCCAAATACGTTTGTAAGGTAGAGAGATAGCAGTAAAATCGCTCCTATAACGGAAAAAGCGATTCCTAATAGAACTAAAGACTTTATTACAATATCATCCCCCATTGCGCCCTTAATTACGTAAAAACTGACGCCTATAAAACCAAGGGTTGGGCCTATAACAAACACTAAACCAATTACTAATAAAATTGTTTCCAG
Source organism: Candidatus Uhrbacteria bacterium (assembly GCA_016208545.1). Classification (GTDB taxonomy): domain Bacteria; phylum Patescibacteriota; class Patescibacteriia; order UBA9934; family GWF2-40-263; genus JACQXU01. The sequence goes on from JACQXU010000031.1 coordinate 339, forward strand.
CATATACTTATTTTAAATATTGTAATGGATCCGTAGGAATTCCATCTTTTCTAACTTCAAAATGAAGATGTGGGCCAGTTGAAAGTCCTGTGCTCCCCACTGCTCCAATTATTTTTCCACGCGCCACAAATTCATCTGGCTCAACATCAATTCTTGAAAGATGCGCGTAAAGCGTTGCAATTCCGTTTGCATGAATTATCATGACGTAATTTCCATAAAGACGTCCTTTTCGAGCCCAAGCAACATATCCAGATGCGGCTGCCCCAACAGAAGTTCCCTTTAGTGCAGGTAAATCCAATCCTGAATGCTCAAAAAGATTTCTAAATGGATATGTTGGATCATTAAAATAAACAGAAATTCCTTTTGGTGGATCCAAAGGCCACGACAATATCGATGTGTCTCCTGATTCATCTGACTCACCCAACTTCCCTTCTATTTCTTTTTGTAAAACGGAAATTTGTTGTGTGATGAATTGCTCTTCTTCTTTTAATTCTTGCAATAACGCACGAAATTGATCTTCAGAACGTTGTGTTTCGATGATCAAAATACCTTGTGACTCAATTTCTTCGCTAAGTTGTTCTTGTTCAATTTCCAAAGCGGTAAACATTTCTTCCATTTGATCACGCTTTTCTTCTCCAACATCTCGCTTGTTTTTTACTTCTTCTTTTGATTTTTTTGTTTTCTCAAGTGTCTGTTTTAAATCTCGATTGATTGTTTCAAGCGACTGAACTTCATCAAATAATTGTGAAAGTGATTCTGAACCGAAAAAAAGCCGAATTGGCAAATCTTGATCTTTTACTTGAATTTTTTGAAGAACGCCGATTAACAATTGACGATCGTTTTGGAGAGTTTGCTCGAGATCTGTGAGTTGCTCATTTAACAATACAATTTCAGTATTTACTAGACCAATACTTTCTTTTGTTTCCTGAATTTCAAGTTCAGTTTTTGTGATTCGATTATCCAACAAATCAAACTCGGACGCCAGCGAAGCCTTTTCAGATTGTTTTTTTTGAATTTTAGCTTTGAATTCATCGATTCTTCGATTGATTTGTTCAATACTCTGCCGTTTTTCATCAATACTTTCATTTAAAGCATTAATTTCATTCGAAATTTCAGCTTCTTGTGCGCTCAAAAAAACCCCTCCTGGTTGCAAGGCTATCGACACCAATAATAAACTAAGAAAGAATTTTGAGCGCATGTTCAATTCGATTCATTACTTCCTGCTTTTTTAAAACCCAAATGAGTTCAAAAGGACTCGGCGAACGTTCTAAACCAGAAAGCGCAGCTCGCAAAGGCCAAAGGACGTTTCCATTTTGCAGATCGTTATCTTTAATATACAGCGTCAATGCCTGTTCAATCAACTGAATATCGTTAAAGATATTTTCGTCAATACTTTTTATGAATTGATAGATATTTTTTAGTTGTTCGATTGCGTCTTCTTTGTTTGATTTTTTCCATATCAAGATTTCTTTTTCATAAGCAGGTTGTGAAAGATATAATTCAACAATCGAAGTAATATCCAACAAAAGATTCATACGAGTTTTTTCAACCGTGCAGATGCGTCGCAAAATGTCATTACTCACTTCTCTTTTCAAAAATGGTTTGACTCGCGCAACTAATTCTTCTTCAGATAACATTTTTATGTATTGTCCATTCATCCACAACAACTTATTAACATCAAAAACCGCACCGCTTTTATTGATTTTTTTCAAGTCGAAACTTCCGATAAGTTCTTCGCGAGTATAAATTTCTCGATCAGCCGTTGGATTGAACCCTAAAAGTGAAACAAAATTTACAAGTACCTCCACCAAAAAACCTTTCGCAAGATAATCTTCAACAGCGACATCACCTTGTCGTTTTGAAAGTTTAGACTTGTCAGGATTTAAAATAAGCGGAAGATGAGCGAAAATAGGTAAAGGAAAACCAAACCATTTATAAAGCATTATGTGTTTTGGCACTGACGAAATCCATTCTTCACCGCGAATAATGTGTGTTACTCCCATTAGATGATCATCCACAACAACAGCAAGATGATAAGTTGGAAATCCATCAGCTTTGAGAAGAACTTGATCGTCAATTTCCTGATTGTCAATTGTTACATCACCGCGAATTTCATCGTGAAATGTCGTCTTCCCTTCTGGAATTTTCATTCTGATTACATTTTGTTCACCTGACGCTAAAAGTTTTTGAATTTCATCTTTGGTAAGTGAGAGACACTGTCGGTCGTACTTCGTTGTTTGTTTAATTTCCTGCTGTTGAGCTCGCAACTTTTCAAGACGATCTTTTGAACAAAAACAATAATACGCATTACCAGAATAAACGAGCTGGTGCGCGAATTTTTTATAAATATCCAAACGTTGTGACTGAACGTACGGGCCATTGTTTCCTTTTTCATTTAGCATGCCATTTACGAATATCGGGCCTTCGTCATAATCAATTTTCATTCGATCCAATGTTCTAATTAAAGACTCAACAGCACCTTCGACATATCGCTCTCGATCTGTGTCTTCAATGCGAACCAAAAAAGTTCCGCCGTGTTTTTTGGCGAAAAAATAATTATAAAGAGCGGTTCGAAGTGAACCAATGTGAAGAAAACCTGTTGGTGATGGCGGAAAACGCGTTTTAACGTTCATAATAATTCCTTTATAACATTTATTACAGCCCTCCAAAACCTCCGATTCTTTAGTGTATCCCAAACGACAAACAACGGAAAGACGATTGTTGCACGCAAGATGCGAATTATCCGTTTTGGCTCGATTATAACTCGCCAAAGCCATTCAAACCCATTTTTTCGCATCCAAACCGGAGCTCTTTTGAGCCGGCCCGAAATTGTGTCAAAAGCTCCACCAACACCAATTGCTATTTTGAGTGATGGAATAAATTTTAATATTTCAAAAATAAAGCATTCTTGTTTTCCAAAAGATAATGCAACAGCGAGCACGTCAGGAGAACGCGAATTGATTTCATCAATAAGTTTTTTTGGAATTGAAACTTGTGACGCATTTCCGGAAATAATTTCCAAATCTATTAAATTAATATCTAATTTTGGAAAATGTTGAGAAAGAATATGGGCTGTTTCGCTTGCGACATTGTCTACTCCACCGATCAAAACAAGTCGCTTGCCTGTTTCAGAACAAATTTTTGCAAGTATGAGAAGCGTATCAATTCCTGTTTGTCGGTTTTCGACACGGTAATTCGTTAAAGCGGTAATCGCGAATTTCAAACCAATTCCATCAGGTAAAGACAGATCGCTTTGGTTCAAAATTTGCGTGAAGTTTTTGTTCTTTCGAGCGAGTAAAAGAAATTCAGGGTTTGGAGTGAAAATAATTTTTGCTTGCGATCCGTTCAACCAATTCAAAAACAAATCAGTTATTTCATTTGTTGAAATATCATCAATTGAAACTCCAAAAATATTATATTTTTTAGACACAATTCTATTGTTTTTTGTTCAAAAGTGATATTCTAGAGCTATTGAATTATACCAAAAAATCAATTTTTATGCCCGAATCATCACAAGAAGGTCAATTTTTTGACATTGAACGGCCGGATACTTCAATTGAAATCAAAAAAACAGTCGCAGATGCTGGAATTAAGCTGATGCGTGAGGTTTTGCGCGGAATTGACGGATATGTTGTTTTTGCAAGCACGGGGCTTTATCTTCAAGGAACAGCGCGAGGTCTTGAAGATCTGCAAATTCCACCTGGTGATTTTGATGTTGTTGTTGAGACGGATAAAGATTTAAAATTGATTCAAGAGCGCCTTAGAAATGTACCAGGAGTTAGATTTGAAAACAACGGAAAATGGAAACCAATGAGCGGCGGCGCGCAAGTTCTTTCAGGAGATGTTTTAATGACGCTAAAAACAACCGCCGGAGAGAAAAAAATCAGATATCCATTTGAGTTTTATCTTGACACATTTATTGCGGATCAAAATATAATTCAACACAAAGATCAACTTGCTGGTTTGAATGTTTTGTCGCTCGAAGGTTTACAACAGCAGTATTTAAACAATCTTCAATTTGAATCTCGAGTTGGAAAAAGAGTTGAGGAAGTTGCTAGATTTTTACTTGAACCTGAAATTGAAAGAATGATCCTTGGTTCATTTCAAAGCGGTGAAAAAAATCAAGATGTTGAAGAAATAATGGAAAGCTTGTCGTTAAATAGAGACGAAATCGAAAATTTTTACAAAATTCGTGATGAAATGTTTCCTTCACTTTCATTATCCGGTGAAGAATTGGAAGAAAAACTTTCTAAAGTTGCAGTTGTGTTATCCGGTTATAAAACTAAACTTCCAAAACGTTTGAAAAATGTACAACAAATTCAGGAACATCGTAAATTAGGCGAAATTTCCTCTTGACAAACCGTAATTAGCACTCTATTATCATGAGTGCTAAATGTATTTCCTACAACCCTCTCACCTTATTACCCATAACCCTATTTATGCTTCCAAACAATTTTACACTCAAATCTCAAGAAGCTCTTCAACGCGCCCACAATATCGCGGTTGAAATGGGTCAACAAGCGCTCGAACCGATCCATTTGCTAGCTTCCCTTCTCTCGCAAGACGACGGTGTAACTTCAGCAGTCATTGATAAAATTACTCAAATGAAAGACGAACTAGGTCGAGAAGTTGATAAAATTTTACGTTCTCTTCCTTCTTCAAGTGAACAAATGCCGAGCCACGGCGGAGTTGCGCAAATTTACATGAGCCAGCAAATGGCAAATGTTCTTGCGAGCGCTCATAAAATTTCAAAACAATTCAAAGACGATTTTATTTCAACCGAACATCTTTTACTCGGACTTTTGTCAAATAAACCTGTTGCTAAACTTCTTTCAAATTACGACATTAGCGAAGAAACTGTAATGCGAGCGCTTAAAGATATTCGAGGCTCTCAACGCGTTGATTCTGCTGAACCGGAATCGCGTTATCAAGTTTTGGAAAAATATGGAATTGATCTCACAGAATCCGCCCGTGCTGGTGAGCTTGATCCAATCATTGGCCGTGACAATGAAATTCGTCGAATAATGCAAGTGCTTTCTCGTCGCACAAAAAATAATCCAGTGCTAATTGGTGAAGCTGGAGTTGGAAAAACAGCAATTGTAGAAGGTTTGGCTCAAAGAATTGTTTCTGGAGACGTCCCAGAACTTTTAAAAGATAAATCTGTTGTAATGTTGGATATTGGATCAATGATAGCCGGCACAAAATTTCGTGGTGAATTTGAGGATCGTTTGAAGGCTGTAATTAAGGAAATCGAAAATTCAGACGGAAAAATTATTTTGTTTATTGATGAACTTCACACACTTGTCGGAACCGGAACTACCGAAGGCGGATCGCTTGATGCGTCAAACATGCTCAAACCAGCTCTCGCTCGCGGAAAATTGCGTGCAGTCGGAGCGACCACAATCAAAGAATATCAGCGTTATATTGAAAAAGATCCAGCACTCGAACGGCGTTTTCAGCCGGTTATTGTTGAAGAACCTTCTGTTGACGACACGATCGCTATTTTACGCGGTATAAAAGAAAAATATGAAGTTCATCACGGTGTTCGTATTTCAGATTCCGCAATTCTCGCGGCCGCTCAACTTTCCGCTCGATACATCACAGAACGTCATTTGCCTGACAAAGCTGTTGATTTGATTGATGAGGCCGCTTCAGCTCTTCGGATGCAAATTGATTCAATGCCTGAAGAATTGGATGTTTTGAAACGCGACATAATGCGTCTTGAAATTGAACAGCGAGCTTTGCAAAAAGAAGAAGACAAAGAATCTAAAAAACGTTTGAAGGAAATTGAAAAACAGTTGGCGGATTTGCAGGAACAATCTGGCGCGCTTGAAGGCCGTTGGAAAAATGAAAAAGAAAAAATTACAACTCTTCAAGAAATTAAAGCGAACATCGATCGGCTTCGAGCTCGCGCGGAAATCGAGGAGCGAAAAGGCGATTTAGAAAAAGTCGCTGAAATTCGATATTCTAAAATTCCTTCCGAGGAAAAACGTTTGCGCGCAACTGAACAACAGCTTTCAAAATTACAGAAAGAGCGCGGACTGTTAAAAGAAGTAATCAATGAAGAAGATGTAGCGATTGTTGTTTCTCGATGGACTCATATTCCAGTTTCCAAAATGCTTGAATCTGAAATGGAAAAGTTATCACGAATGGAAGATGAACTTTCAAAACGAGTAGTCGGACAAAACGAGGCGATTCTTGCTGTTTCAAACGCGCTTCGCCGTTCTCGTGCAGGTATTGGCGAAGAAAATCGTCCGATTGGTTCTTTTATTTTTCTTGGACCAACCGGCGTTGGAAAAACTGAACTCGCGCGTTCGCTTGCCTCTTTTCTTTTCAACGATGAATCCGCGCTTGTGCGTTTGGACATGTCTGAATACATGGAAAAACATGGAACTGCTAAAATGATTGGTTCTCCGCCAGGTTATGTTGGTTACGAAGAAGGCGGTCAGCTCACTGAAATTATTCGTCGCAAACCATACAGTGTAGTTTTGTTTGATGAAATTGAAAAAGCACATCCGGATACTTTTAATTTGTTGTTGCAAATTTTGGAAGATGGACGTTTGACTGATGCAAAAGGCCGCGTTGTGAATTTCAAAAACACTATTATCATCATGACTAGCAACATCGGTTCGGATATGATTTTGAGCGCTGGTTCTTCAAAAGAATATGTTGGTTTTGAAATTGAACGAACAGATACAACACAAGAAGAAGAAATGAAACAGAGAATAATGGGAATGCTTAAAGATCATTTCAGACCGGAATTTTTGAATCGAGTTGATGACATTATTGTTTTTCATTCTCTTTCACAATTTCAAATTGGAGAAATTGTTGAACGACAATTGCAAATTGTTTTCCGTCGTTTACTGCGTCAACGAGCAATAAATGTTACAGTTTCGCCAACAGCAAGAAAAATTTTATCTGAACGCGGGTTTGATCCTTCTTACGGCGCTCGACCGCTAAAACGCGTGATTCAATCTTTAATACTTGATCCTCTAGCTCTTCAAATCGTAAAGGGTGAGATTCCAGAAGGCTCTCGCGTTTCTGTTGAAGCTAAAAATAGCGAAATTGTCATTCAAAAAGAAGGAAAAAAGGAGAAAAAACTGGCCAAAACCGCAGTTTAGAGATATTATTGTCGCATGAAATTGCCAGGAGTGCTCAAAAATTTAATATTCATTTTTATTACATTCAGCCTTGTTTTCTCACAGGGTATTTTAGCTTCTAGCGAAGAAAGCGAGATCACTATTGATATTGATAGTTTGGCAGAAGATGATCAAATGCTTGACACATTTGCAACGACAAAACCAGAATTGAACGCGCTGTTATCTCGTGGCGCGCTTGGAAAATTGGTTTTTGAAGATGTGAACGGTTTAAAAAAAAATTCAGTTGATATTATTTGGGAAACCGCACAAAAATTTTCTCTCAATCCGCGCTTTATTACAGTACTTTTACAGCGCGAACAAAGTCTTGTTGAAGACCGAAATCCAACAACTGATCAACTTGATTGGGCGATGGGATACGCAGTTTGTGATTCGTGTTCAAAGTCAGATCCACAAATTCAAAAATACAAAGGGTTTGCAAATCAAATTTATTTTGCCGCAAAACGAATCCGCGAGTCATATCTTTCTGATCTTGAAGAGCGCGGATTTACTGAAAGCGGAGTTGGGCCAGGTATTGAGGCTTGGTTTGATGGAGTTAAAGTTGTTCCGCAAAATTTAGCGACTTCTGTTTTGTACACTTACACTCCGCATTTGAATGGAAATCAAAATTTTGCGCGTATCTGGGATCGATGGTTTAATTATCGTCATGTCAATGGCACGCTTTTGCAAGATAAAACAACAGGTGGAATTTGGCTTGTTCAGAATGGTTTGCGCCGTCCGATTACATCAAGAGCGGCTTTTTTTTCTCGATTCAATTCAAACAGTGTTATTCAAGTTGGACCAAGCACACTCGAATTGTATAAAAAAGGAACGCCGATCAGATTTCCTAATTATTCCCTTTTACGTTCACCGCGCGGGACAGTTTATCTTATTGTGAATGACAAGCGTCGCGGATTCACTTCGCAGGAAGCATTTCGCGCGTTAGGATTTTCAACAGATGAAATTATTGATGTAACTTTTGAAGATTTGGAAGCTTATAGTGAAGGCGAACCAATCGATACAAAAACTATTTACCCAAAAGGAACACTTCTACAAAATAATAAAACAGGCGGAGTATTTTTTGTGCAAAACGGCAAAAAGCGTCCGATTTTTTCAAAAGAAATTTTGAAAACCAATTTTCTTTCACCATCATTAACTTTGGTTTCAGAAACAGATCTAGATGCGTATGAAACAGCAGAGCCGTTGTTGTTTCCTGACGGAACATTGGTTGCAAAAAAAGAATCGCCTGAAATTTTTGTAATTTCTGATGGACAACGAAAACACATAAGTGATGAAGCGACATTTGTGAGTATGGGATGGAAATGGAATCAAATCGTGTGGACAAACGAACGTTCAATTCTTTTGCATCCTTTGTCAGAATCTGTTGATACAACTTTGGAAAATAATAATCAAGGAGTCAGAATTGCAGAGTTATAAATATAACATTATGCTAAACTTTGCGGCATTTACACCACATTCTCCACTTCTTATTGATACGATCGGAAAAGATAATATAAATCAGCTCGCACAAACGCGATTTGCAATACAGAAACTTTCAGACGAACTTCAAAAAATGAAGCCAGACGTAATTTTACTTATCTCATCACACAGTTTCATGCATGAAGAAGCATTTTCAATCAATCTTCATGATGAATACATCGTTGAATTTAAAGAATTCGGTGATCTGTCCACTTCAAAAAATTTTTTGCCTGATCTAGAATTAATTTCCGCAATCCAAAGAGAAACTCGCAAAGAATCAATTCCATTTGTTTTGGAATCTCACGTCTCACTCGATTATGGATCTGGTGTTCCTTTATTTCTTTTATGTAATGAATGGAAACCTCGTTTAGTTCCTGTTTCTTATTCCGGAACTGATCGAAAACAACACATGGCGTTTGGTCGAATTTTGAAAGACATTGTTTATCAAAGTAAGAAACGAATAGCAGTAATCGCGTCTGGAGATCTTTCGCACTCTCTTTCAAGCGAAGCGCCAATGGGATTTGCGCAAGAAGGAAAAGAATTTGATGAAATGATAAAGCTTGCTATCGAACAATTGTCTTCATATCAATTGCTTTCGTTTGATGAAAAACAAGTTGAAAAAGCTTCTGAATGCGCACTTCGTCCTCTACTTATTCTTTTTGGAATAATTGAAAGAATGAAAGTGCGGCCGGAAATACATTCTTACGAAGCGCCATTTGGAGTTGGGTATTTAGTTGCCCAATTCCATATATTATGATCGCCGAAGTTTATCCATTTAGACGAATGCCACGGAGATTCAGCCATTTTGATTACTCGATTCCAGAAGGTATGAGTCTTTCGCGAGGACAATTTGTTTTAATTCCTTTTCGATCTAAAACGTGCGTTGGAATTGTAAAACGCGTAACTGAAAAACCGCCAAGAGGAATTATTCTCAAAAATATTTCTTCTATTTTTTTTGATACAAAATTACGTGATGAAGAATTATTTTTTTTTGAATCTGTTGCAAAATCAATTGCGCAATCTGTTTCAACATTATTGTTTACAGCCATTCCACGACCAACAGAGGTTTCTAAAAATCAGGATTCTTTCAACAATCAATCTCATAAATTAACAATTTCAAACAATGAAAGTTTAACGATCGCTCGCCTCTCGCACGAAATTACAAAAAGACGCGAAGCATTTGTTCAAGCTCCTGACTTAAGACGAACTTGCGCAATTATAGCTCGGTTTTTATACGAGCGTCCACATCAAAAAAGTATAATAGTCTGCCCAAATGTTCGAGATGCACGCATTGTTGCGCAATTTTTGTCAACATTTTTTCCTGAGTGCGTGACTGGCGAAGAATCAAACAATGAGAGATTTGCTTCATGGAAATTTTTTCGAGAAAAATCTGAAGGATTGCTCGTTACAACTAGAACTGGTCTATTTTTTGCTGATGAACAAACCTCAACCGTAATTATTGTTCGATCAGGTCATTCAAATCATATAGAGCACCGCAGGAATCCTCGTGTTTCTGCTCGAGAAATTGCACGATCATTTTCACAAAAATTTAATACGAAATTAATTTTTTTTGACGTTCTGCCTTGCGTTGATGATCTGCAATATTTTAAAGAAGAAAATCTTTTGTTGTTTAACCAAAAAACGATTATTGATTTTGTTTGTCCTTCAGCTGAAAAATTAGTTTCAGAACACTCGGCTGTTGTTTATTCAACTTTTATAAACATAAACGATTCGCTTGAAAAAAACGGCAAAGTTCTAATCATTTTAAACAAAAAAGGTTATGCTTGGAAATTGCGCTGTAAAAATTGCGGATACATTTTTGCTTGTTCTTCTTGCGGACATACTATTCGAGTTGATGAACAAACAATTACTTGTATTCATTGCAAAGAGATAGCGCCGATTCCTGTTAGATGTCGTGCCTGTCAGTCGTCTCTAATTGAATTTCGAGGATTCGGAATTAGTCGCATCGCTGAAGTAATGCATGAATCGTTTCCGACAGTTTCAATTCAACTTGTTGACGCACAAAATACAAATTTTGATCCGACTGTTTCAATAACGCTTGCAACCAGAGCATTTTTGGAAAACAACTTTGATCCTTCAAAAGATAATGTGTTTCAGTGGATAGTTTATTTGGATGCAGATTTGCCTCTTTTCAGTCAGGATTTTCGAAGTGCGGAACAAGCTATAATTAATTTTTATGAATGGTTTGGAATGGCGCATGCAAATCGAGCATTATTTATTGTTCAAACTGAAGAGTCGGATTTTTATGCAAAATCAGTAGACGAACCTTTGAAAATTCTAAAAGAGGAACTTGCGCTTCGACAGTCATTTCATCAACCACCGTTTGAACGTTGGGTAGAAATTAAAATCAGAGAGTCAGAAGAAAAAAAACGCGAACTTGCGATCGCCCAGAAAAAAGTCATTGAACAGCAGGGCAGGATTGATTCAACAACCAAATTAATTGCCGGCGCGGCCGATGACCTCAGAAAACTCGTGTCCGCCTCGGTAAGAATACAGGACGTGCTTGCGCAGAAAAGATACCAGAGGGCGCTTGAGGCAAAACTCATTAACGCCCGGAATCCAAACGAAAAACTGCGAGAAATTTCGCAGGAAGTTTCGATTGAGCGAATAAAAAACGGCTCGTTTAAAACTTTGATTTCTGATTTGAAGGAAACGATGATTGAAGAAAATGGAGTCGGTATCGCGGCTCCTCAAATTGGAGCGCTTGAGAGAATAATTATTATTGAAACTGAATCTGGTCCGAAAACTTTTTTTAATCCAACTATCGTTAAACATTCATTTAGAAAAATTGAAAGCGAGGAAGGATGTCTTTCTGTTCCAAATGTTTTTGGAATTGTTCGAAGATATCGCAGTGTGACTGTTCAGGCGCTGGATGAAAACGCACAACCTGTGACCATTCATACTAAAGCGTTTCCATCAATTGTTTTTCAACACGAGATTGATCATTTAAATGGAATCCTCTTTATTGATAAAGTCGAACGATTCACAAAAAAACAGATATGAAGATAGTTTTTTTTGGAACTCCACCTTTTTCTGTGCCATTTTTGAATACACTGATAAATGAACGATCTTTTGAAATCGTAGGCGTTGTTACACAACCGGATAAACCGTCTGGAAGAGGCAAAAAAACAATTTCGCCAGAAATTAAAATCGAGGCAGAAAAAAATAAAATTCCAGTTTTACAGTTTCAAAGCTTAAAAACAAAATAAGCGAGAGAGACACTTCAAGCTTTAAGCGCTGAACTTTTTGTTGTTGATGCTTATGGTAAATTGATTCCTTATTCAGTTCTGCAGATTCCACCAAAAGGCGCGATAAATGTTCACCCTTCCCTGTTACCCAAATACAGAGGGCCATCGCCAATGCAATTTGCTATTTTAAATGGAGACAAATCAACTGGAGTTTCCATAATGATGCTTGATTCAGGAATGGATACAGGTCCAATTATCGCACAAAAAATTATCAATTTGGCAGACGATGAAACAATACTGACTCTTGAAAAAAAAATTCATGAGCTTGCGCCTAAATTTTTAATTGAAGTTTTGAAGAAATATGAAAGTGGCAACTTAAAACCAAAAACCCAAAACCAATCTGAATTTGAAGTTACACCTCTTCTCACTCGCGAAGATGGCCGAGTTGATTGGGACAAAAGCGCGATTGAAATCGAACGGATGGTTCGAGCATTTTTGCCTTGGCCAACGGCTTGGACAATTGTTGAAACAAAAAATGGTTTAATAAGAATAAAAATACTTGAAGCAAAAGTAGCCATTTTAAATTTTCAAAAACCAATCAGAACACTTTTTGAACAGAATGGGCATTTGTATGTTTCAACAGGTTCGGGAATTCTAGAGTTAATTACTCTTCAACCTGAAGGGAAATCGCAGATGCAGGCACAGGCTTTTCTTGCTGGACGACAAGACTGGATTGGAAAGAAATTTGTTTAACTAGTTCTTTTTCATTTTTTGGAATAAATATAAAAGTGAATAATATAAATCCAAGTCCAATTGGATGATTTAGATACGAAGAAAAAGCGTGAGCTGTGAAAAGAAAAATCAGACTCGTGATAAGTCCAATAGCAAGCCACGACTGTTCAGATTTCAAAAGCGTTATCAGACACTTATTTAAATACACAAAAACTATCAAAAAACCAATTGGTCCGAGAAGTCCCATTTTAAGCCAGAGTTCGAGCCATCCCCATTCCATCGCGTAAGTTGACCATTTTCCGTCCGGACGAATTTCTCGCGCTCTAGGATCATCTGTTTCAAACCCAACTTCTTTTCCAAACCCATTTCCAAAAATTGGATGTTTTGAAATGGCTTGCGTCATTGGTTGTAATAATTTCCAACGGCTCGAAATCGCAACATCATCAGCAGATGTAATACGTTTTGAGAAAAAATCAGTTAGCTCACTCCCTCCGACTTTTTGTGTCGGAAATGGAAAAAGAACTACTGCAAATATAAATAATACAGAAAAAAAAGTTGAAATAATAAGTGAAAAACTGAAAATTTTCCATTTAACAGTTTTACGAAAAAATTTAAAAATAAGGAATATAAAAACAATCAGCGCCGTTATAATTCCAATCCAAAAACTTCTTGAGAGACTGATTATAATTGTCGAAATAATCACGCCAAGTAAAAGTGTTGCGCTTAAAATATCATGTTTTGTTTTTAGTTTAACCAAAAGAGCTAAAATAAAGGCTCCGAATGCAAAAACGAAAAATTGTGTTTGGATAAAGACGCGATATAATGAGCCCCCTAAATTTGTGATTTCCGCAAGGCGAATGTCTCGTAGAAAAACGTAACTCATTTTAATGAGTGATTCGGAAGTGTGTGTAAAAAAATATAGAATTAAAAACGAGAGAACGATATTCCAAATTGCGCCAGCTGAAAAAACTTGCAGAATTTTTCGCTTATCGTTGGAAGTCCAGTCGATTGATAGAATAGGAATCGCATAAAGCAAAAAAAGATAAGCATTTCCGTCTTGGAAACTTTTTATTGTGGTGTTTAGCAAAAAACCGTTTAAAAATCCGAATGCGACAGCTAAAAATAGCGCGATCAAAGGAAAGAAGGAATTTTTTGAAAAGTTTGGAAATAGCTTTTTTCGCAAAAGATAAATAACATAACCAATAAAAAATCCAACAAAAACTGCCATTCGAAGTGAAAAATTGAATGAAAACATTTCTGTTGAAATGAGTTGACCATGTGGACTTGAAAAGAGTTCTAAAAAAACACCCATGAGACCAGTTGTAGGATTACGAGCGGTCAGAAAAGTCAAAATCACAATAACGGCTGTTAGAAAAAACAGACTGCCTCCAAAAAAATACGCGATGATGGAAAGCAAAAAAAGAAAAAATGTTGATGCAAGTGCGATAGAAAATGTCTTTCCGAAGAATTGATCAATCATATTATAAGGGTTTCAAAACAGAAGCTATCACACTAAATATCCAAAAAATAGGTTCGAGCAATGTGAAAATCAATCCAATACCAACACCGAAATATTTTATTATGTATCTACGGACACTACGGCGAAACATATTTTGTTTTTTTAGCGTTCCTACTCGATCAAAACTGCTTCCCTTTTTGTGTTTTGCTTTTATGTTTGCAAAATAACGCACGCGCCAACCAGCATTTTTTGCGCGTTTGCAATAGTCAACCTCTTCATACCACATGAAAAATCCGTCATCGAGCAATCCAATTTGTTCTATAAGCTTTCTTCGAATGCAGAAAAAAGCGCCCATAACCTGATCAACATTGCAGTCTTTTGTGTAATCAAAATCATCCATACGCCAATTTGAAATCGGCTGAATGTTTGGCATTAAATGATGTATTTTTAGTAAGAGAAAAAGCTGATCAATCGGCGTTGGAAATCGCCAAACGCATTTTTGCTGTGTCCCATCCAAATTTTTTAAGGAAACTCCGCCGATTCCAATTTCTGCTTGGAGATCCATTGCGTCACGAATTTGATAAAGAGCGTCCCCTGTAAAAATAATGTCAGGATTTATTAAAACCAGATAATCTCCGTGCGCGGATTGAATTCCCAAATTACATCCTCCTGCGAAACCAAGATTTTTATTGCTGGAAATAAACTTTACTTCTGGAAATTTATTTATGAGTTTCGTTAAATCATCGCCTGAATTATTTTCAACAACAATAATTTCAATGTCATCATTTTTATGATGCACCAAAAGACTTTCAAGCATTCGTTCAAGATAATCAGCGGTTCTGTAATTTACTGTAATTGTCGAAATCATAATTTTCTCATCACACTTAACTACCGATCGGTAGTTAAGTGTGATTTTCAAATTTCAAATGATGTTTATTTTTTATCACTTTTTCTGCAGCGCGGTAATCACGAATTGGTTTTGGAATCCAACCAATTTTCTGCCACGGAATTTTGTAAAAAAATGACGGCAGCCAGAATGAGATGTTTTTTCGTCCACGAACATTTTGAACGTCAAACAAAATTTCATCAATCGCAATTCCATGATGACTGAGCTCAAGCATAGTTAGCCAAAGGTCCCAATCTTGCAAGCGCTTTATCGAGGGATCAAATCCCGGAAATAAGCTTTTACGAATAAGTGAAGTTGTATGGATATAGTTATTTTTTTTTAAAATTTCAGGATCAAACAAACGGCTATTAAAAAGTTTGCAATTCCAATTAAATCCACAGTAGACGTATGCGGCTTCGGAATGATTTTGAAGCGTTTGTTCCATTTTTTCAAGCATTGACGGTTTTACAATCACGTCCGCATCACAAAAAAGTAAAAAGGAACCAGTTGAAAGCTGTGCTCCAAGGTTTCTTGCGCTCGGCGCTCCTTGATTTTCTTGAAACAAATAAACGATTGAGTTTCCAAAACGTTTGAGTCTAATTTTTGTATCGTCTGTTGAACCATCATCAACAACAATAATTTCTTTCGGTGGTTTTGTTTGAAAAAGTAACGATTCAATACAAGCAGAAATCGTTTTTGCGTGCTGATATGTTGGAATAATAACAGAGATATCGCTCATATTTTGATGTCTATAAATATGCCTCGAGTTTTGAAAACTGATGCGCACAAATAAAATTCTGCTCTACGTGAGTTTTTGCTTTTTCTCCAAGTTGTAGACGTAATTTAGTATTGTTCATTAATTCTGATATTGCGCGAGACAAATCATTTTGGTTGTTCGGTTGAATAAGTAGACCTGTTTCACGATCAATTATCGCTTCATCAACCCCGGAAATTCGTGTGCTGATAGAAGGCAGGCCGTAACTTGCCGCTTTCAAAAAAACGTATCCAAATCCTTCTTTATCAAATTTATCATCCAAAACTGGCATCACAAACAAATCTGCATTTGTATAAAGTTGATTTACTTGTTCATCATCAATTGCGCCATGAAATTTCACTTCATCAAGATGAAGTTGCCATGCGAGCTCTTTAAGAGTTTCTTCCATTGGCCCCTGTCCAACAATGTCGTAACTGAATTTTGGAATAAATTGTGACTGTTTAAGCTCCGCGAGAGCCATTAAAACCTGCGTATGATTTTTTCGTTTTATTAAACGGCCGACTGTTAAGAGTTTAATCGGAATCACACTTAACTCCCGATCGGTAGTTAAGTGTGATTTATTTTTTGGAAGCGATTCCATGCATGGATACACAACAAGTGGCAGTGCAACACCAAAAGTTTCAGCAACTTCCTGCGAAAGCGCACGAGAATTTGCAACAATAATTCGAGCGTGTTTCAAAACAATTCGCGCTAATTTTTTTTTTATAAAATTTTTTGTGGCGAGTCGAACATCCATTCCGTGAACAATTACTACAAACGGTTTTTTTGTTACGAATGATGTCAATAATGCGGCGGTTCCAAACGGAATAAGATGACTCGTAATCACAATATCGTATGAAGAACGAAGTTTGATAAAATGAGCAACTGATGTCAGCCACTGCGGCCAGAAAAATTTACTAAGAAGCGGCTGTTCGATCACAGGAAACGGAGAGCTTTGCACCGCCCCAGCAACTGAAGTTACAACAGTAATTCGTTCTGCAAAATAATTCGCAAGTCGTGAAAGATATCTTGCAACTCCAAAATCCTTAAATGCAATCATTTTTGTGCATATCAAACTCAAAAGATAAATTACAGCACACAGAGGAATAACAGCAATCCAGCCTGTAAACGGAAGAATAAGTCGTCCTATCAAAAACATAATAATTCCAGAACCAACAATAAAAATTATACTTTTGAAAAATTCAGAAAATTTGAAAGTGAGAATAACTTGTCGAACATAGGCCAATCCAACGAGAAACATCACTGTGAAACTAACTAGCGCGGCATAAGCGGCGCCAACAATTCCAAAACGTGGAATCAATAAAGCATTCAAAATTATGTTTATCACCATTGTTATTCCCATGATAGTTGTTTTTATTCCTTGTCTATTTGCCGCGTTTAAAAGCGAACCTATTGGAAAATCAAGAAAAATTGGAAATAAAGCAAAAATAAGCACTGAAAGAACTTTTGCAGATTCGCTGTATGATTCTCCGGCGAGTAATACTACTTGATTTGAAATTAACGAAATACCAAACACAATCGGTGTTGAAATAATGAGCATATACCACATCGCGCGATTGAATGTGCGGTTTAAATTAACTTCGTCGAAACCAATCAATGAACTTAAATTTGGATAAAGAGCGGCAACAAATGCAAGAGGTAAAAATTGAAACGCGTATGTAAATTTATAAGCAAGTCCATATAAACCAACAGCGGTTGCGTCTAAAAATTTTGAAATAAACAAAGTGTCGACATACGAATAAACCTTTACAAAAATTGCGGCAAGTGCAAATGGAAAAGCAGTCTTAAGAATCATTTTGATAAATAACAAATTAAATTCCGGAACAAACATTTCAAAACCAAATTTTTTGATTAAAAAAAAGGTAGATAGAAAAACATTTGTTAGGCTTCCAAAAAGAAGAGCAAAAACTAACAATGAAAGCGATGGTGAGATGAGTAAAACGATAGATCCAAAAATCGCGGTTACAAGCTGGCCAAAAAACATTCCAATCGATTCTATTTTGAGAATATGATGTCCTCGAAGCACACCATAAAAAAATAAATGGATCGAATCAAGAATCAAAACGAGTCCTGTGATCAAAACAAGAGAAATAATTTGTGTGTCGTAACCCAAAAAAACTGTTGAAAAAACAGCGATCAAATACCCAAAAAACAAAAGCGGCAGTTTTAGAATTAAAGCGCGTTGAAAAAGTTTTTGGGTTCCGTCAGGATGTTTCGCAATTTCTCGAATGATGACTGGCGTGATTCCAAAATCAGCGATCACAGAAAAAATCATTGATATTGAAACTGCCAAAAAATATATTCCAGTCAGCTCTGGCATCATTATTCGTGCCAGAAAAAGAAAATAGACAAACGCTATCGCTTTTTGTCCAACCGAAGAAATAGTCAAAAACAGCGTATTTTTAGCTAAAAGGCTCGTCACATGAACATAATCTTACGTTATTTTGAAGAATTTGTAAACAAAAAATGGCGTTAGAAACGCCATTAGACCTCATGGATTTTGGGATCATCAGAGTCATCAGTATCACCAAGGTACGTGAGCGATGTCAGTCTGGCTCTCCTGTCATCCACAAGCTCGTGAAGACTCTCGGTTCCGATCTGTGTACGGCCGATGGCCTCAAGAGCATATCCCGCGCGCGAGAGCTGAACTGCCTGCGATCCTTCGGCAAATTCAGCACGCCACAGGCTTTGAAGAACAGGAACGAAACTGTTGAACACGACCTCCTCGATTCCATGTCGATTCTGCGTAAGCCATTCGTCTTTTGGAACTTCAGGCACAGGAAGTTCGTCCTTTCCAATTCGAATTCCAAGAAACTTCGGTTTTCCAAAGAGCCATCCAGCCCTTATGACTTCGTTTGCGAGTAGTATGCGGGCGCGTTCGCGGACATCGTAATCAATACTCGACGTTTTCCACTCCACTGTGGGGGTGCCTCTACGATTGAACGCAAAACAGATCTGAAGACTCGTAAAACAAGGCGGCGCAAGAGATGAAAGCTGTACATGTGCGGCTCGCAGTGCATCCACTGCATCGTAGCGGACACTGCCTTCTCCTTCTTGCAACTCTCCTTTTTCACGACCGAGTAGACGTCGCAGAAGTTGATCATCATTTGGCGAGATTGTTACTTGCCACTTATCGTGGTGGACGAATATTCCGTCGCATTTGTCTCTAAGCACGGTACGAAGACCGACAACAGCTGGAATTCGTATTCCCAAATGCGGGACCATCACGAATTCGATTTCGTCAGGCAGGGCGCTGGTTCCAAGATTGAGTTCGCGATGACCCATTGGACCCTTCAGGGCGTCACTAAGTGACACATGAACTGGAACGAACCGTTTTTCTGGCATGGAAATCCCCTCGTGTTAGAAGTTAAGCACAACCTGACTTAATTGTCAAAAAAACAGAAGTTTCCCTCTGTTTTTTTAACGTTTTGACCATTGCGGTGAACGTCGTGCTGATTTTTTACCGAATTTTTTTCGTTCACGAATTCGCGCGTCGCGACTCAAATATCCCATTTTTTTTAAAGCAGTTCGAAATTCGGGATTGAAATTAATAAGTGCGCGAGCAACACCAAGTCTTATGCTGTCTGCTTGACCGTGAATTCCTCCGCCAACCACCTTCACAGAAACATCAAACATATTTTCTGTTCCAGTTTGTGTAAAAGGCGAAAGAACAGATTGTCTCAAAAGTGCAATTGGCAAGTATGTCTCAAGAGATCGACTGTTGATTGTAAACACTCCGCTTCCTCCGTTTTGCAAACGTACTCGCGCAATTGCGGATTTACGTCGTCCGACAGCTTCAATGTATTGTTTGCTAGTTTCTGTCATATTAATTCTTTACAACAAGACGCTTCATGCGCTCGGTTCGATGTTTATTTTTTGGAAGCATTCTTGAAACTGCTCGTCGTAAAACGTCAGACGGATCGCGGCTCCACAGAGCTTTTAGCCCGATCATGCGCAAACCTTGCCCGTGAGTTGTGTGATGCCAATAAACTTTTTGGTCGATCTTTTTTCCGGTTAAGTTCATTTTTGACGCGTTAATAACTTGAACGTGATCTCCGATATCCTGATTCGATTCAAAAGCTGGTTTGTCTTTTCCAATTAAAATAGTAGCGATCTGTGAAGCAAGTCGTCCGAGAATTTGACCCTCCGCATCAATAGTTCGAATATCGCGTTGTTCTTCTTTCATAATTATTTTATCAGTTCAATTTGAACAATGTCAGCTCCGTCTGAAGGACGGTGACCGAGTTTTGTGATTCGTGTGTATCCTCCAGGTCGGCTCGCGTAACGAGGACTCAAAACCTCAAAAATCTTTTTGACTGGATGATCCGTGTAAAAAAACGACAACAATTTTCGACGAGCCGCAAGTGTTGGTTTTTTTCCTGCTGTAATTGCTTTTTCAACAAGAGGACGAACCAGTTTTGCTTTTGCGTCTGTTGTCTTGATTTTTTCGTGCAATACAAGACTAGCAGCGAGACTTCTCAGCATTGAATTGGTTGCAGACACTGAACGTCCAAGTTGTTTTTTTACTTTTCGATGACGCATATCCAGTACGATTTATTTCGTGAGCAGAGAAAAGTGATCGATCAGAAGTTGGCCTGACTGCTTTACAGCTTCTTCTGGCGTAATTGTTCCATCAGTTTCAATCGTCATTATCAATTTGTCGTAGTTTGTAATTTCTCCTACGCGAGTGTTTTCAACGCGATATCCAACATTTCTAATCGGTGAAAAAAGCGCGTCAATTGCAATTGTCCCAAGATCTGACGCCTCTCCTGTTCTTTCTTCTGTTGAAGAATAACCTCGGCCTTTTCGAACAGTAATTTCCATGTCAATTTTTGATTTTGAATCTGTTGTTGTGAGAATTTTAAGATCAGGATTCACAATTTCAACATCAGCATTTGGTTCAATATCAGCGGCAGTTACAACACGCTCGCCAGAAACTGAAAGTTTCAAAACAATAGGTTCATCACTAAACATTTTCAAACGAAGCGACTTAAGATTCAAAATGATCTCAAGCGCGTCTTCTTTTACATTTTCAATAGACTGAAATTCATGATTAACTCCTTTCATTTTTATCGCAGTAACAGCGGCGCCGGGAAGCGAAGAAAGCAAAACACGGCGAAGTGCGTTTCCGAGCGTTGTTCCGTAACCGTGAAAACAAGGTTCAACAATCAGAACGCCCTCGTTTGGCCGTTGTCCTTTCTCAAAAGTGATAGAAGATGGCAAATGAATATTTTCCATAAAAAAATTTAACGAGAATAAAATTCAACAATTAAAGTTGGATCAAAAATCTGATCTAAATCTTCTCCTTGCGGAATACTCGTAACCTTTCCAGAAAAAAATTTTTCATCGCGAGAGATCCAAGACGGAAGTTTGCTTGCGAGAATTGCTTCAGGAATCTGTTTTACAATCCCCTTTTCTTTTTTATTTTCCTTAATTGCAATTTCATCGCCGACTGAAACTGAAAATGATGGAATATCAACTCTCTTGCCATTCACTGTAATAAAACCATGATTTACAATTTGTCGGGCCTGACGTCGCGTTTTTGCAAAACCGAGACGATAAACAACATTATCAAGTCGCAATTCCAAAAATTGAACAAATGTTTCAGCTGTATTTCCTTTTTTTCTGTTTGCTTTTTTGAAAGTTTTTCTAAGTTGACGTTCTAGAATTCCGTAAAGCGCTTTTGCTTTTTGTTTTTCCTGCAACTGTTCGCCATACGAAGAAAGACGAGCTCGAGAACGAGCTTGTTTTGGACCGTGAATTCCCGGCGGATAATTGCGTCGTCGAGCGGCTTTTTCTTTTCCGAGTACGACCCCTAGACGGCGAGAACGTTTTACTATTGGTGTTAAATCCTTTGCCATAATTTATAAGACATCACATTATACTCGACGAGGTTTAGGCGGACGACATCCATTATGCGGAAGAGGTGTCATGTCTTTGATTGCGAGAACGGTAAGTCCGTTTGCGTTAAGCGCGCGCACTGCTGAATCGCGTCCAGAACCAACTCCACTCACATAAACATTCACTTCACTAAGACCTGTTTCTTTTGATCTCTCAACAGCATCTTTTATAACGATACTGGCTGCATAAGGAGTCGCTTTTTTTGGACCTTTAAATCCGCAATGACCTGAACTTGACCAAGAAAGAGTATTTCCATTGAGATCAGTCAATGTAACGATAGTGTTGTTAAACGTAGCTTGAATATAAACACAACCTTGCGAAACTTGTCGCACAGCTTTCTTTTTTCGTGATTTGGATGTTTTAACTGGTGCTGTTGTCTCTGTCATATTTTATGTCTTTGTCAACATTCTACGTCCGCTTCCAGTTGTTTTACGAACATTGCCGCGAACAGTGCGCGAATTTGATTTTGTTCGCTGGCCTCTCGCAGGAAGATGTTTCGCGTGTCGGCTTCCTCGGTACGTTCCGATTTCTTTCAAACGTTTAATGTTTCCAAGAACATCACGACGCAAATCTCCTTCAAGTCGAATTTCCGGAACTTCAATTAGAGCACGGATTGATTTCACTTGATCGTCTGAAAGATTTTTTGTGCGAATATTTTCGTCAACCCCTGCTTTGTTCAAAACTTTTTCCGCCATTGGTTTTCCAACACCGTAAATATACGTCAACGCAATGACGATTCTTTTTTCTGATGGAATGTTTACTCCAGCGATTCTTGCCATATTCAATTTAACCTTGACGTTGTTTGTGTTTAGGATTTTTACAGATTACAACAACTCTGCCTTTTCGGCGCGTAACTTTGCAATCGCGACAAATTTTTTTTGCAGAAGCTCTAACTTTCATACATTAAAAACGATATACGATTCTTCCCTTTGTCAAATCATACGGACTGATTTCTAGCTTAACCTCATCGCCTGGCAATAATCGGATCCTGAATTTTCGCATCTTTCCTGAAAGATGCCCGAGGATGGTTTGTCCGTTTTCTAATTTAATTTTAAAACTTGCGGCCGGAAGAAGTTCTTCAACCGTACCTCGCATTTCAATAAAATCCTTTGTAGACTGGCCCATAATTTAACGAATTTGTGAGGCGGCGGTATTTTACGCATTCTTTCAATTACTGTCAAGAAACCTCACGTGGATAATAAAAATAATGATTTTTTAACTAAATTAAGCTAGCTTTTATGCGTCTTATACCAGAGCCAACAGATTCTTCCTTTAGGATTTTGAAGCTTCCGAGTTCGCTTGTATTGCTCACATGAGGCCCTCCGCAGACCTCTTTACTGAAAGAATCACCGATAAAATAGACCTTTATTTTGTCGCCAAGGCTTGCGTATTTGTCTTCAAAAACACCAATTGCTCCTCGCTTTTTTGCTTCATCCAGATTTAATATTTCGAAATGAACTAGAAGATTTTTTTTAATATTTTCATTAACGATTGATTCAACTTGTTTAATTTGTTCATCAGTTAGCCGTTCTGGATGTGAAAAATCGAAACGAAGGCGCTCGTGAGTTATGTTTGAACCACGTTGAAACACATGATCGCCTAGAACTGTTCTAAGCGCTTGATTTAACATGTGTGTTGCGGTGTGAAGTTTGACTGTTTTTTCAGAATGATCTGCAAGCCCGCCGGCAAATTTTTCAGCGGAGCCAGCGCGAGATAATTCTTGATGATGGCTGGATTCTTCCGCAAAAATTTTTTTGTCAATCACCTGACCTTTTTCGAGCGCCATTTCTTCAGTGAGTTCAAGAGGAAAACCGTAAGTTGTATACAACACAAATGCATCCTGTCCAGAGATTTTTCCATGCTCCGAAAAAAACTTTTCAAATTCGTATTCACCTTTTATCAAAGTTTTTAGGAATTTATTTTCTTCGTCAAGTAATTTTTCTAAAACGGTTTTTTGTTGCTTTTCAAGATGTGGATATTGAGCGTTGTACGTCTGAACAACAATTTGACCAATTTCTGAACAAAATGTTTTTTGAATCCCTATCTTTTTTCCAAAACGAACAGCTCGTCTGATCAAACGCCTTGCAAAATATCCTTGATCTTTGTTTGATGGAGTTACGCCGTCAGCAATTAAAAATACAACAGCGCGGATGTGATCCATAATTACTCGAAATGCTCTAGTGTCTCCCAAAAAAACTTCGTTGTTGTTTGTTGTAGAATTGTATCGGCGTTTTGAAAGTTCCTCAAGTTTTAATCTCATCGGTTCGAGCACATCAATCAAAAAAATATCTGGTGTGTTATTTGACGCCGCTGTGATTCGTTCCAGACCTCCGCCGAAGTCAACATTTTTATTTGGAAGAGTTTCAAAACCGGTTTCTGTTTTTTTGTACTGCATGAAAACATTATTCCCAATCTCCAAAAATCGTCCACAGTCGCAATTGACGTGGCATGGTTGATTTTTGAATTGAGAATTTTCGTGCAATTTTAGTTCTTCCCCAAAATCCCAAAACATTTCACTGTCAGGTCCGCCTGGTTCACCAACAGGCATATTATCTGGAACACCAGAACGCGACCACCAATTTTTTTCTTCGTCGTAATAAAAAATTCTGCCGTTTTGCAATCCATCACGCTCTGAAAAATCAACATCAACAGCGTCAATCCCGGCTCCTAAAAATGCTTTTTTCCAAAATTCGACTGATTCGCTGTCGCGTTGAATTCCCAACGATTCATTTCCACAAAAAACAGTTACGAATAATTTTTCTGGATCGAGTCCGATTTCTTTTGTCAAAAATTCAAACATCCATTCTATCTGTTCTTTTTTGAAATAATCGCCGAGAGACCAATTTCCAAGCATCTCGAAAAAAGTTGTATGACGGTTATCGCCGACTTCGTCAATATCTTGCGAACGGAAACAAGTTTGGCTGTCTGAAATTCGTTTTCCAAGAGGATGCGGCTGACCCAAAAGAAACGGAACCATTGGTTGCATTCCAGAACCCGTGAAAAGCGTCGTTGGATCATTTTCAGGCAAAAGCGAAGCCGCGGGCACAATTTTGTGTCCGCGTTTTTCAAAAAAATCCAAGTACTTTTTTCTAACCTCACTAAGTTTCACAAAGCAAATTTTTGTATCTTTTTATTTAATGACTAAAGGCTAACAGCTAACGGCTTTATCTTACCCAAGTGTTTGCGTGGCGTCCACTTTCGCTTTTCGCAAAACTCTTTTCTGCATTGAAGAAACAAACGCGTGCATTTCTTCAGACTTCAACATCCAAGCAATCGCAAAATATGCGAGAAGTCCAATTCCGCCTGAAAAAAGTCCTTGCAAAAATACATTCATGAATGTTTGTAATGGAAAAAAAGCAACAAGCACGTGTTTCAAACTTTGCATTATTACTGCGCCAACAAGACCGGCCGCAGAAAGTTTGAAAAGCGATTGTAAAATAGAAG
>JACQXU010000038.1 GCA_016208545.1 Candidatus Uhrbacteria bacterium
GTCTTTGGATGACAAAGTTTTCACTGCGCCTTTTGTCGCGATCGGCATGAAAAACGGCGTCTCAATTTCACCATGCTGAAGAATCAATTTCCCGCGTCTCGCTTTTCCTTTTTTATTTAAAATTGTAAACACAAAAAAAATTTAATTTTGTCATTGCGAAGCTCGAACCATGCCTACTTGTTGACAACATTTCACAGGGGTGAAAAGATGTCAACAAGACTAATGACCGATTATTCTTTAATTGCGAGTTCGTGCCATGTTGTAGGGAACAGCGGCGACAGTCCGATTGCCCGGAGATATGACACGAATTCGCAATAACCAATTATTCTTTCAAATCCAACTCCTCAAACAATTCTTTTTGCTTGCGATTGAGTTTTTTCGGAGTGATAACTTGAACCGTTACAAATTGATCTCCGCGGCCGCGAGACGTCTGCACACCTTTACCTTTCAAACGAAATTCCGTTCCTGATTGTGTTCCAGATGGAATTGTTAATTCAACTTTTCCATCAATTGTTTCAATTTCAACTGTGTCTCCAAGCGCGGCTTGCGAGAATCCGATTTTTTTTTCTGAAATAATCGCTGAACCTTCACGCTTAAAACGCGAATCGGATTTCACATGCACACGCACAAAAAGATCGCCGGAATGTCCGTTTTTGATCGCCTCACCTTCGCCGCGAACACGCAAAACCGACCCTTCTTCAATTCCGCTTGGAATAGTTATTTCTAAAGTTCGTTTCCGTTTTTGAATTCCAGATCCACCGCAAGTAGAACATAATTTTTTTGGAACTTCACCAGCGCCACTGCAAGTTGAACAAGTGCGCTTTCGTTGCATTACGCCTAGAATCGTTCGCTCGGTTGTTATTTCAATTCCTGCTCCGTCGCATGTTCGGCAATTATTCATACCAAATCCTGGTTCTGCTCCGTTTCCACTGCAACGTTCGCACACAGATGATTTTGTTAGTGTGATAGTTTTTTCAACACCAAAAACAAAATCATAAAATGAAAGTTCAACGTCAACTTGAATGTCTTGACCGCGTGGTTTTTGTTGTCGTCGTCCGCCACCACCAAAAAAATCTCCAAAAAGATCACCGAGGTCTTCAAAACCGCCGGATGAAAATCCAGAAAAGTCAAAACCGCCAAAGCCTTGACCACCAGTGCCGCCTTGAAATCCTTCAAACGCCGCTGAACCGAATTGGTCGTATTGCTTTCGCTTTTTTTCATCACTCAAAACTTGATACGCTTCGTTTATTTCTTTGAACTTCGCCTCATCTCCGCCTGATTTGTCAGGGTGATGTTTGTGCGCAAGTTTTCGAAACGCTTGTTTGATTTCTTCTTGATTCGCATTTTTCGAAACGCCTAAAATGTTGTAAAAATCTTTGGACATACAACGATGAGCCGACATATCGTTAATTTCTATTCTTTTTTCTCCTTAAATTCCGCGTCAACCGGCTCATCTGGTTTTTCAGATTTCTGATCTCCTACATCTGATTTCTGTTCCTGATACATCTTCGCTCCAACCTTCTGCGCTGACGCAGACAATTCGTCCGCGGCTTTTTTGATTGCCTCGTGATCGTCGCCGTTTTTAACTTTTTTCAACGCTTCGATTTTTTCCTCAACTTCTTTTTTCTCTTCGGCCGTAACTTTATCTCCAGCATCTTTCAACATTTTTTCAGCAGTATAAATCATTGTCTCTGCCAAATTTTGATGTTCCACTTTTTCTTTTTGCTTTTTATCTTCCTCCGCGTGCGTTTGAGCATCTTGTTTCATTTTTTCTATTTCATCTTTTGACAAACCTGTCGAGCCTTGAATTGTGATCGTTTGCGATTTACCACTTGCTTTATCTGTTGCGGAAACATTCAAAATTCCATTCGCGTCAATATCAAACTTAACTTCAACTTGCGGGACTCCTCGTGGCGCCATTGGCAAACCTGACAAAATAAATTTTCCGAGAGTTTTATTTCCGTTTGCCATTTCACGTTCTCCTTGCAAAACATGAATTTCAACTGTTGATTGATTATCAGCGGCGGTTGAAAAAGTCTGTGCCTTTGAAGTTGGAACTGTCGTATTTCGCTCAATCAACTTTGTCATAACTCCGCCAAGTGTTTCGATTCCGAGCGACAAAGGCGTAACATCCAAAAGCAAAACATCTTTCACTTCACCTTGTAAAACCCCGGCTTGAACAGCCGCGCCAAGCGCAACAACTTCGTCCGGATTCACACTGATGTTCGGTTTCTTTCCAAAAAAATCTTCAACAGTTTTTTGAACAAGCGGCATGCGTGTCATTCCGCCAACCATCACGATTTCATCAATATCTCCTTTTCCAATTTTTGCGTCTTTAAGCGCTGACTCAACCGGCCCAAGTGTTTTGCGAATCAAATCTCCGCACAATTCCTCAAGTTTCGCGCGTGTGAATGTTAAAA
Organism: Candidatus Uhrbacteria bacterium; assembly: GCA_016208545.1. Classification (GTDB taxonomy): domain Bacteria; phylum Patescibacteriota; class Patescibacteriia; order UBA9934; family GWF2-40-263; genus JACQXU01. The sequence goes on from JACQXU010000038.1 coordinate 2,421, forward strand.
CCAAATGCTTTGGACCGTTTGCGTCTGAAGTGATAAACGGCTGATTAATTTCTGTTTGTTGTGCTGTCGAGAGTTCAATCTTTCCGCGTTCAGCCGCGTCTTTAATTCTTTGAAGCGCGAGAGCGTCGCGACTCAAATCAATTCCTTCTTGCTTTTTGAATTCAGACAAAATCCAATCAATAATCACGCGATCAAAATCATCTCCTCCCAAATGTGTGTCTCCATTTGTCGCTTTTACTTCAACAGTGTCTTCTGAAACATCCAAAACAGAAACATCAAATGTTCCTCCTCCCAAATCATAAACCATAATCTGTTGTCCTTTTTTCTTATCAAAACCATAAGCAAGCGCCGCGGCTGTTGGCTCGTTGATAATTCGACGAACTTTGAGACCTGCGATTTCACCGGCGACTTTTGTCGCGTTGCGTTGCGCATCATCAAAATATGCTGGAACAGTAATAATCGCTTCTTCAACTTTTTCTCCAAGTTTTTCTTCAGCATCAGCTTTTAATTTCTGAAGAACCATTGCGGAAATTTCTTCCGGCGTATATTCTTTGTCGTTCATTTTTACAGCAATTCCGTCGCCGCGTTTCAAAATTTCAAATGGCATAACTTGTTTGTCGCGCTGAACTTCAGAATCATCCCATCGACGACCGATCAAACGTTTAATTGAATACAATGTATTTTTTGGATTTGTAATTGCTTGACGCTTCGCAGGAAGTCCGACAATGCGCTCACCACTTTTTGTAATTCCAACAATTGACGGCGTTGTTCGAGCACCTTCTTTATTTTCAATTACTTTTGGCTGTCCGCCTTCGATAATTGCAACGCAAGAATTTGTTGTTCCGAGATCAATTCCGATGATTTTTGACATAGAAATAAGTCATGAAGTCTTGGAGTCAATAGTCAAAGTCTTGGAGTTGTTAACATGACTTACTCCATGACTCTGCGATTTTGACTCTATGACTATTTTATTTATTTACTCACAATTACTATTGCTGGACGGATCAAACGTTCACCGTGTTTCCAGCCACGTTTTTGAACTTCTAAAATTGTTCCGGATTCTTTTTCTTTTGATTCTTTCTGTGCTATAGCATCGTGCAAATGCGGATCAAATAATTCTCCTTCTTTTCCAAACGGTTCAAGTCCTATTTCTTGCAACATATTTTCTAATTGTGTTCGCACGTGCAGAATTCCTTGCAACCATTTTTCTGATTTGTCATCAAGCCCTACAGGTTTGAATCGAAGCGCCTGATCAAAATTATCTAAAACCGGCAAAATAGAAAGCGACATTTGTTCAATTGCCAAATTCTTCATTTGAACACGTTCGCCGGCCAACTCTTTTTTCAAATTATCATAGTCAGCCAACGCGCGTTTCCAGCCATTCAAATACTCCTCACATTTTTCTTCATTCATACCCGGTAGGACAACAATGATGTTTATATTTGTTAATTTTTCTTTAACTGACATTGTAAGGTGTCGTACAATCTCTATCTGCACTCGGTAGAACAGAAGACAGATCATTGTTGTACTACCGGGCATAATTTTCCAATCAATTCGTTCGCCTTCTCCATCAACGCGATATTTTTTGAATAATTCATTCGCAAAGGCCCGACAAGTCCTAAAAGTCCGTGTCGCGAATCCTGCAATTGATATCGAATCATAATTGTTGACATCTGATTTCCAAATGGATTTTGTGAACCGATATAAATCATTTGCTTTTCATCTATCACATCAAACATTTGTGCAAGAACATCATCGAACTGATCAACAAAACGTGAAATGGAATAAAAAATATCTTCTTCCTGAAATTCTGGCTTCAAAAAAAGATTCGAAACGCCAGTATAATAACTCCACTGCGGATCAAAGGCAAGAATTACTGTTTCGCTAGTTAGATCAACAAGATGTTTCGCAATTGTCTTAAGCGCTGATTCAATTGATTTATATGATTGCATTCCGGCGCGCAAATTATCAATTTCATTTTGATGACATTTTGGCTGAACAAAATTTTGTAAATAATGCTGATACGCTAGTTCGGTCGGAACTCGGCCAGAGGAAGTGTGCGGCTGGCGCAAATATCCTTCTTCTTCCAAAACAGCCATATCGTTTCGAATTGTTGCAGAAGAAACGTCAATTCCATAAACGTCAGAAAGATGTTTCGAACCAACCGGCTCGGCCGTTTTTATAAAATCCTCGATAATGAGTTGAAGAATCGTTTCTTTGCGTGAATCTAACATAAAAACAAATTAGCACTCTAAATTATAGAGTGCTAATTAGATTTGTCAAGTAAAAAGTCATGGAGTCAATAAAGTAATGGAGTCTAAATAAATGTTACTTTGCCAATAATTTTACTCTTCTTTCTGTCAAATTTTGAATTTCAGATTGAAGCACGTTTGCGCGTTCACGAGCGCTTTCCATTCCCTTTTTAGCCGCTTGCGCCTTTTTCAATTCATCACGCAATAATTTATCAACGGTTTGTTCTGTTTCAACACGTCTAGTTATCGAATCTGGAAGTTTTTTTGTGAGAACAACTTGATCTTTATCGTCTTTTCCTTCGACTCGATATCCATTAACAACATCTGCTGGTTGAACCAGGCTTTCTTTTTGCCAAAGTTCTAAAGTATATCGTTCAACAAAACGATGTTGCGTTCCATTTGGATGATCTAAAATATAATAATCATTTTTTTCATCATAAGATGAAACTTTCCAAAGCTGACGATCGTATGATGGAGGTTCAAGGTCAGTTCTAAAAACTTGAACCGATTGTCCTTTGTCAAAACGCGCAGGAAGATTTTTTTCAAATTCCAAAATAGACGCGCGAGCGATCCAATAATCATAAACAGAAAGATCTTGCTCTTTTTGTCGAAGAGTAATCAGTTGTTCTAAACCTTCTTTTGTCCCAGCATCAACTCCTTGAAGACGTTCTCTTTTTTCTCGAATTTCGCTCTGCAATCGCGCCGCTTGAACCCGCCAGGAAGACACTCGTTCTTGTGTTATATTTTCTGGTTCAGCCGATTCCTCACGACGGACACGATCGTGGCCGCGTTCACCGATTTCATGAACAACAACAGCGATGTCATCGCCCTTTGCTCGAGGAAGTGTTCCGTCAAGCGACATTTTTTCTGCGCTCTTCTGCAAAACTTTTTCAGCTTCTCGTGGATCGCTAAATTTTCGTAAAATTTCTTCAATCTCGATTTCTTTCAATTGGTCTGTAAGTCCATCGGAAGCAATTATTATTTTGTCGCCTGGTTGAACATGAAAGCGATGCACATCAACTTTTTCAAGTCCGTGTCCTCCAACTGAATTTGTAACCATGTTTCGCTGACTGTAGTAAGATTTCCAACGATCAGCGACGTCGTTGATGGAATCTGCTTGATCAATTTGACGCGCTTGCTCTTCACTCATAATTTTTTCTGAAACAGCATAAGTGAGCAAACTGTCATCTTTTGTTAATCGAATCAGTTTTCCATTTCGAATTATAAAAATACGGCTGTCGCCAATGTTTGAAATAAAAACATCCTGTGTTTTGTCTGGCATCTCAACAAGTTTTACAAGAGAAGCCGTAGTCGCTGAAGCGCTCATTTCCGGATCCGCTTTTACTTTAGTTCTAATCGAATTATCAGCTTCCAAAATCGCGGCACGAATTTGCGAACGAACCAGCGCGTCAATCAACTCCTCTTTTCGTTTTGCGTTTAATTTGTCGTTTTGCGCGATCCGTTCAATCTGTTCATCTAATTTTTCGCCGAGCGAATCGTTTAATATCCGCGCTGTTTCGCGAGAAGCAAACCATCCATTCGCTGTTGTAACTCCATCTCCAACAAAAAATAAACCATTGTCTGGATCATTTATTTTGACGTCTTCGCAAATTTCTTTACGTTCTGGATTCCCTTTATGTTTTATTCCAGTAACCGGCGCCTCGCCAACATTAACCAAGCTCGGCTCTCGTTCCTTAGCTTCAATGTATTCTTTTTTAGATAAAACTTCGGGCATAATTTATTTTTTCCCTTACCCTTCGGGCATAATTTATTTTTTCCCTTACCACTTACTCCCTTTCCTACTTTCCTACTTTACTACTTTACTACTTTTTTAACAAAAAAAACCGACGTGTATTCGTTACGACGTCGGCAGATATAGACTGCGGTTTCACGATGTGATGCCCATAGGATTGCGTGAGCCTCGAACCTCCTGCGCTGACACAACAGAAGGAAATTCTAGAAATTGTGCACATGGTCCTAGAACGATGTGTGTTCCTGGAATTTCCAACTTTAGTCCGCAACCTTCCTGTACGAAAGGAAGGAAGGTTCCGAAGTAGAGTTCTTCTGTGGTTCCGCATCGAACCACTAGTTCCACTTCAGCCGCAAACGCTCGATGCTGGTCGTCAATGTAAACGACATAGCACTTGTCAAACACTGTCTTTGGGATTTCAGAACGCTGAATCACCAATAGGCAAGAGTATGGTTTGTCAGCAATGAAATATCCCAGATGTGATCTGAGTCTGGCAAGCATCTCATTGCAATAGGATCTGTTAGAAGTTAGAGCGCTAACTCTTCGTGTGTGCATGTTTCCTCCTATTTTGTTGCACACTCGTTGACGAAGAAGATTACTCAATAAACGGTTTTCTGTCAAGCAACCATGCCTTTTTCTGGATTCGATTGCTTTTTAGGATTTCCGCGAACTTTTTACCGGAAAGCGCGTTTGGAATTATGACATACGACGCACCAAGTTCATAACAAAGTTGTGCTTCTTCTTTTATATGAACAGTTACAACACTGATCCCTCGGAATTTTTTATTTTTTAAAAAAGTTAAAAGATCACTGCTAACAACCGCGTCTGGAATTGTTGAAATGATCATTTTCGCGTGATCAGCTTCGAGTTCGTCCAAAAATGATTCGTCGCTAACATCGCCGTAAATATGCGGCTCTCCAATTTTTGAAAGCGAACGAATGACTTCTGGATCAAAATCAACTATTAAATACGGCTGATGAAGTGCGCGAACCGAATCGAGAATTACAGAACCGATTGGGTGATATCCAAAAAGCAAAACTGGAACAACTGGAACTTTTCGTTTTTTTTCTGATTCAAGAGTTCGTCTGGGTTCAAGCCAACGAAACATCGGACGCAGTCGATCAAAAAACGGATCATTGTGTTCTATAAAAAATACGCTCACGGCAATTGTGATAAGTGCGACTGCTGTTGCAAAAGGAAGAAGTGTTTCAGAAATGTGACCAGAGGCCATTCCAGCCGCGAGAAGAATAAAAGAAAATTCCGAAATCTGCGCGACTGCTGTTCCAGAAAGAAAACCAGTTCGCGGATGATAGCCGAGTAAACGCATTATCGCGATAACAATTACCGGCTTGCCGATTAAAATAAATGCGCTGAAAACAAGAATTGGAATTAGCATTGTTATCGCCTGATCAAAACGTAATTGTGTTCCAAGCACGATAAAAAAAATCATTAAGAAAAAATCTCGGAGCGGACGAATTCGCGCATTGATTTCGCGCTGATATAAACTTCCAGAAAGTGAAATACCAGCTATGAGCGCTCCGACTTCCATTGTAAATCCAAAAAAAACCAAAATTCCGGCAACAAGAAAACACCAAGCGATCGAAAAAAGAAGTAACAACTCTTGCGACTTCGCAACATACGACAAAAGTTTTGGAATGACACGTGTCGCAATCATCCATAAAACAACTGAAAGAACAAAAGCTTTGATTATAATTCCGATGAACACTTGTTCTATAGTTTTGCCGCCGCTCACAGCTGAAAGCCCAAGTAAAATCAAAATGGCGATAAAATCCTGCACGATCAAAAATCCGACACTGATTCGTCCGTAAAGTGTGTCAATTTCTTCTTTGTCCATTAGAAGTTTTACGATGATGATTGTGCTTGAAAAAGCAAACGCAACAGAAAGATAAATGCTTGAGACTATGTCGAACCCGAGAAAAAGCGCGACAATGAAACCAAGAATTGTGCTTAATAAAACTTGACCGACTCCGGTTGCCAGAGCAATGCCGCTTACGTCTTTGAACGATCGCCAATTAAGACCGAGTCCGACTGTGAATAACAAAAACGCCACGCCAATTTTGGACATGACGGAAAAAATATCCTGACTTTGCGTGAGCGCTAAAAGACTTGAACCAACAATCGCGCCTGTTATGATGTAAGCCAAAATAAGCGGCTGGCGTAATCTAAAAATAACCATCGCCAAAATCGCGGCAAGAATAAGTATTGATCCGATTTCAAAAAAAAGTTCCTCCACAAGTGTAAAATAAGTATAACACAAAACTAAAACATCCACCTTTTGGTGAATGTTTTAGTGGTGACCCACTGTATTGAGAATTGGAACACTTTAATCCAAACAAATATAACAGTGGTCGGAGGTGCTGCCTCATATCTTTGGGGAGCGGTCGTTCAGTTTTACGGGATGAGCACAGATCTCCCACAAAAAACCAGATTTCAAGCCCGAATCGTTGACATTTTGGCCAAAATGTGCTATATTTCTTGCCTGTTCTTTGAAAGGTAAGGATTGGATTTTGCATGAGATAGGCGCTCTGCACGGCACATCTGTGCTGTTTGAAGCGCTTGTCTCATGTTCGAGGCTGGCCGTGACCGTCCGATGACGAGTCAAGACAGAAGGAGAAAACGATGACCACCACCCGGATCACGTCCCCGCAGACCAAGAACATCAACCGCCTCATGGAGGACGCTCTCGGAGAGGCCAACCCCGACAAGGACGGCGCCCAGCGCCTGATGGGACTGTCGCCAATTAACCAATGAAATTATCCGCAATTTGCCATAGAAAAAAGTTAATTTTTATGCTAAAATGGAAGTATATTTAGCTAATAATTAGCATAAAATTCTATGGTAAAAATAGAA
>JACQXU010000002.1 GCA_016208545.1 Candidatus Uhrbacteria bacterium
ACTTACCGTTCTCATCATTATTCATTCTTCCTTTCTGTTTGTGTGTCCATTCGCAATAAACAGGAAATATTTATACAGCATATAAAAGAATTTGTCAATGATTTGTAATAAATCGAAAAAAAGCATATTCTGACAGCACTATGTTAAACCCATTTGAAAATGCTCTGCGCCAGCTTGAGCGCGCGACAGCAGTTAAACAATTCGATCCGTCATTTATTAAACAACTAACTTTTCCGCATCGTGAAATTCGAGGTCATATTCCGCTTAAAAAAGACGACGGTTCACTGCAGATGATCGAGTTTTATCGAGTTCAACACAATAATTGGCGCGGGCCGTACAAAGGCGGAATTCGGTTCCATAAAGACACAGATATTGAAGAAGTAAAAGCGCTCGCGTTTTGGATGACGCTCAAATGCGCTGTTGCAAATATTCCAATGGGCGGTGGAAAAGGCGGTGCCACTATCAATTCAAAAGAATTGTCAGTTTCAGAACTTGAACGTCTGTCTCGCGCTTGGATGCGAGTGCTTGTTGACGTTGTCGGCCCTCAAAAAGACGTTCCAGCTCCAGACGTAAACACAACTCCGCAGATCATGGCTTGGATGTCAGATGAATATGGAAAAATCACGGGCGACACAAGTGGAGCAGTTATTACAGGAAAACCTCTCGAAGTCGGTGGTTCGGAAGGCCGAGGTACAGCAACAGCGCAAGGTGGGTTTTATGTGTTTGAAGCATTGCGATCAAATTTTGGATTGCCAGACTTATGCAAAGTTGTAATTCAAGGTTTTGGAAACGCAGGAGAACACGCGGCGGAAATATGGTCGGATGTTGGACATAAAATAGTTGCAGTATCAGATTCACGAGCCGCTGTGCGAAATCCAAACGGACTCGACGTCGCGGCGCTGATTGAACACAAAAAGGCGTCAGGTTCGGTTCATGGTTTTGCTGGCGGCGAAACGTTTGACGGAAGCGAATTGTTGTTTGAGCCTTGTGATCTTTTAATTCCAGCGGCTCTTGAAAATCAAATTCGAGAAGACAATGTTGCGCGCATTGAAGCAAGAGTGATTTTGGAACTTGCAAATGGCCCGACAACTCCAGAAGCAGATGACTTTTTATTTTCAAAAGGCATTCCAGTTATTCCAGACATTCTTGCAAATTCCGGCGGTGTGACAGTTTCAACTTATGAATGGGAGCAGAATATCAAAAGAGAACATTGGAGTGAACAAGAAGTTTTTATTCGCTTAAAGAAAAACATTCAAGAACAAGCTCTCCAAATTTTTGATCAGGCAAGAAATTTAAAAACCGACTTGCGCCGAAGTGCATTTATTTTAGCGCTCGAGAGAATAGCGAAATCTCAAGAATAACCATCTTTGGAGAATAAAAAATTCCATGTGAGTCATGGAATCGAGGTTTAAAGCACTCGACCGAGTGCTTCCACATCTTCACGATGTAATTCTAGATCGAACGGTTGAGTTCCGTTTCGTCCGACAACGGCAAGAACAGGAATGAAATGAATACCATAATAATCTTTCGCGAGTACGGCGCCGTTGAAGATCTGTTGTTCATGTCCTTGCTGGAGCGGTTGGAAAGGGAATATGGTTGCTGACATGAGGTCTGGTGTTTTGTGTGATTTGACACTGATCGCCAGATCTCTATCTTCTCGTGAGACGAACAGGTCAATACCGAAGTCAGCGTCGTCAAGAGGATTAGAGAGGAAGATGCTTTTTGTTCTTTCGTTGGCGTTCAGTCCTCTCACAACGCGCACAACAGCACAAGCGCCAAGGAAGTTCACATCCCAACTGTCGCGACTCATTTGACCATTCTGTCTTCCAAGATTGTAGATTCGGTCGTACTCATCCCCGTGTACATCGAGCAGAAGAAGCGTGAGCCTGTCTTGGAGCATTGCTCCAGTGATCACAAGCGCACGATGCACGAGCGGATCTTGCTGTCCAAGTTCGCGTTCGCGTGAAATGTAAAAGCAATTGAGTCTGTGCAAGAGGACGATTTCGAGCACTAGCCGCTCTATTGGAGTCAGTCCGCCGATGTATTTCTTTAGGACTTCTGCCATGTGCAGTTCAACACCTATTGATTGAAGATAGGCGTCGCGAAATGTCCTGAACAGTACCTCGTTTATTGGATCGAGTGTTTCAAAGTAAAGCGCACGAACAGGACTTTCTAAAACAAAGTCTCGAATCCGCGTCTGGTCATTGGGCTGGAACAAGACCAAACGGTGTGAAAGAACGAATCCGTCTAGCATGTTGCCTCCTTTTCGTAGCATTGACGGCTTGTTAAGTTATCAAAATCGTTCGGTTTTGTCAACGGTTGGTATTTTTGTTATGATCGGCTCATTGATGTATGCCCTACAATCATCAACAAATCGAAAAAAAGTGGCAAAAAAAGTGGGATGAATCCGATATTTTTCGTGCTCGCGACGATTCAGACAAACCAAAGTATTATTGTTTGATTGAATTTCCATATCCGTCAGGAGCCGGACTTCACATGGGTCATCCGCGCAGTTACACAGCAATGGATGTGATCGCACGCAAACGACGAATGGAAGGTTTCAATGTTTTGTATCCAATCGGCTGGGACGCATTTGGACTTCCAGCTGAAAACTATGCGATTAAAACCGGACGCAAACCACAAGATGTTACTGCGGAAAATATCGCGACTTTCAAGCGGCAACTAAAGTCGTTCGGTTTGAGTTTTGATTGGTCTCGTGAAGTGAACACAACCGATCCAGAATATTACAAATGGACACAGTGGATGTTTCTCGAATTTTTTAAAGCTGGGTTGGCTTACAAAAAAAAGATGCCGATCAATTGGTGTGTGTCATGCAAGATCGGTTTGGCAAATGAAGAAGTTGTTGATGGAAAATGTGAACGTTGTGGCGGGCCAACAGAGAAGCGTGAAAAAGAACAATGGATGATCGCGATTACAAAATACGCGGATCGTTTGCTTGAAGATTTAGAAACAGTTGATTATTTGGAAAAAATAAAAACACAGCAAAAGAATTGGATTGGACGAAGTGAAGGAGCGGAAATTAGTTTTGTCATTGTAAGTGAAATTGAACAATCTAATGAGATTGCTTCGGTCGCTTTGCTCCCTCGCAATGACAATATATCAGTTTTCACTACTCGTCCTGACACAATTTTAGGCGCGACGTTTTTAGTGATTTCTCCTGAGTTGGCTCAACAATGGATCGCAGATGGTTGGATGTCGAGCGAAGAAGTTAAAGGCTATATTGAACAAGCTCTAAAGCGAGATAATAAAGAACGTGAGGCGGAGTCTAAAGAAAAAACAGGAGTTCCGACCGGCGTGTTTGTCATCAATCCAGCAAACAAAGAAAAAATTCCAGTTTGGGTCGCTGATTATGTTTTAGGTGAATATGGAACAGGGGCTGTAATGGCAGTTCCTCAACACGATGATCGCGACCGCGAGTTTGCTGAAAAATTTAGTTTGCCGATTGCGGACAGGCCGCTTATTTCATTTGATGAATCTATCGAGAAATCTGGCGGAAAAAAAACAGTGCAATACAAACTCCGTGACTGGGTTTTTTCACGCCAGCGATATTGGGGAGAGCCGATTCCACTTGTGTGGTGTGAAGAATGCGCAAAACAATCGTCGTCATTGCGAGGGAGCAAAGCGACCGAAGCAATCTCAGAGATTGCCGCGTCGTCCCTCGACAAGCTCGGGACTCCTCGCAATGACATGAATGGGTGGATTTCGGTTCCAGACGATCAATTGCCAATTGTACTTCCTGAAGTTGAAAAATACGAACCAACAGAAACTGGCGAGTCACCACTTGCCGCGATTCACGATTGGGTAAACACAAAATGTCCTAAGTGCGGTGGAAAAGCAAAACGTGAAACAGACACAATGCCAAATTGGGCAGGATCAAGTTGGTACTTTTTGGCGTATATAATGAAAGGAGTTTCTTCCAACTACCAACTACTAACTACCAACTACCAATCCGCCTTCAACCACTGGATGCCTGTTGATTGGTACAACGGCGGAATGGAGCACACAACTCTTCATCTTTTGTATTCACGTTTTTGGAATAAATTTTTATTTGACCGCGGCCATGTTCCTGTGAGTGAACCTTATGCAAAACGAACAAGTCATGGTCTTGTTCTTGCTGAAGACGGAACGAAAATGTCAAAGTCAAAAGGCAATGCTGTGAATCCTGACGAGATGATAAATGAATACGGAGCTGACTCTGTTCGTTTGTATGAATTGTTTATGGGGCCGTTTGGAGAACCAGTGCCGTGGAGCACTAATGGACTTGTCGGAATGAGAAGATTTTTGGAGAAGGTTGTTGAAGTTTCTCTGTCATTGCGAGAAGCGAGCAAAGCGAGCGACGAAGCAATCACGCGTCTGCTTCATCAAACAATCAAAAAAGTAACGGATGACATTGAACACATGCGTTTCAACACAGCTATTTCGCAAATGATGATTTTTGTGAACGTGGTAAAAGAGAATGAATCAATCTCAAAAGAGAATTTTACTACGTTTTTGCGTTTGCTCTGTCCGTTTGCTCCGCATTTGTCAAATGAACTTTATGAACAACTTGGGGGAACAGAGTTGCTTGAACAACAAATTTGGCCAACGCACGATAGTGAACTTGCAAAAGAACAAATAATCACAATCGCTGTTCAGGTGAATGGGAAATTGCGCGGCATAATTGATATTTCACCGGATGCGGAAGAAGAAAGCGTGAAACAATCAGCTATTGAAAATGAACATGTGAAAAAATATGTGGAAGGGAAGTCAGTTAAAAAGATTGTTTATGTTAAAAATAAGATTGTGAGTATTGTTGTATGATTCCAAAAAATGCAAAACGAGTTTTTGAAGGAATTTTGTTTGATGTTTACCAATGGCCGCAAAAATTGTTTGACGATTCAATTACAACTTTCGAAATGCTCAAGCGTCTGGACACGGCCGAGATAATCGCGACAAAAGACGGAAAAATAATGTTGCAAGAACAGGAACAGCCCGGCGAAGGGAGATCAAAATTTTTGTGTTTGCCTGGTGGAAGAATTGAAAAAGGAGAAGAGTCGCTCGTTGGCGCGAAAAGAGAATTGCTCGAAGAGTCGGGTTATATTTCAAACAAGTGGAGTTTGTTTCACGAAGTTCAGCCCATGTATAAAATGGATTGGAAAATTTATGTTTATGTTGCGCGAGATTGTGAGTTTATTCAAAAGCAACATCTCGATGCTGGAGAAAAAATTCAGATTCGATGGGTAACACTAGATGAACTTTTAGATTTGGTTGACAAAGGCCATCTTGCGTGGATTGAGCAAGATTTGCGCGTTCAGTTAGTTCGGGCAAAATATAATGAGCCAGCAAAGGAGGAGTTGGCGTGTCAACTCTTCTTATGAATATAGTAATGATCGGAACCGGCTACGTCGGACTCACTACAGGTCTTGGATTTGCTGGACTTGGAAATCGCGTGGCGTGTGTTGACACTGATACTGCAAAAATCGCCAAACTTGATTTGGGTCATGCGCCTTTTTACGAACCTGGGCTTGAAGAGCAATTGGAGGCGCTACAAGAAAATGGCCAAATTGTTTTTACGACTGATTTAAGTTCAGTGATTGGCAGTGCACAGGTTTTAATGATTGCTGTTCAAACTCCGCCGCAATCTAACGGTCAAGCTGATTTGTCACATCTTGAAACCGCGGCAGAACAGATCGGCAATCTTCTTGAGCACGAAGCGTTAATTGTCGTGAAAAGCACGGTTCCAGTTGGAACGAACCGCCGAGTTTTACAAATTATCCAGAGCTCACTCTCAAAGCGAGGAAGAGAAGATCTTGTTAGTTTGATTAAAATTGCTTCGGTTCCGGAATTTTTGCGCGAAGGTTCGGCTTTGCAAGATTTTCTGGCGCCAGATCGTATTGTAATCGGTGCTGATGATGAAGTCTCGTTCAGGACGATTGAACAAATGCACGAAGGAATAAAAAGTATTTTTCTGCGGACCAGTATTGAATCAGCAGAATTCATCAAGGTCGCTTCAAACGCATTTCTTGCAACAAAAATTTCTTTCATCAACGAAATTGCAAATGTTGTTGAAGGAACTGGAGCGGATGTGCGAGAGATTGCGCACGGCATCGGACTAGACAAACGTATCGGTCCTCTTTTTTTGCGCGCTGGAATCGGATTTGGCGGTTCGTGTTTTCCAATAGTTGTATCAGCGTTAAAATCATACGCTGGAATCAATGGTTATGATTTTCGATTGCTGAACGCCGTGATTGAAGTGAACAATCGCCAACGCGAATTGTTTTTCAAAAAAATAGTTTCAGTTCTTGGCGTGCTTAAAAATAGAAAAATTGGAGTGTGGGGACTGTCTTTCAAACCAGATACTGACGATATTCGTGAATCAGCCGCGATTGATATTGTTCAGCGTCTTGTTGGCGCTGGAGTGGAAGTTACAGTTTTTGATCCAAAAGCAATGGGAACTGCCGCGAGCGTTTTGCCCAGTTCCGTCGCATTTTCAACAACTCCGATTGATGCCGCTTCAGGTGCGGAAGCCCTTCTTGTTTTAACTGAATGGCCAGAGTTTCGAGGTGTTTCGTTTGAAACACTCAAGTCTTCCATGATCGAACCGATTATTTTCGATGGTCGCAACGCACTTGCCGATCTTAATCTCGAACGTCTTGGATTTCGATATATCGGCGTTGGACTATAGTGTGATGTCTATATGCGATTTTCACAAATCGTAAATTCGCCGTCACGAACTTTCGCTCTTGTTTTGACGGTTTTCTGTTTTGGAATTTTAATTGGAAATTTTTTACCGCTTCTTCCAATACTTCCATTACTTCCTTTTCTTCTTGTTTTTCTTTTTTTCTTACCCCCTAGGCCATCTGGGCCTTCTAGGACTTTTCTAATTTTTATTCTTCTCGCGAGTTTCTTTTTTGGAATTTTTCGTTATCAACAAAGTGAAGTTCCATCGTATCTTATAACTGTCTCTGACAGAACAACAGTAATGGTGAGAGTGCAGGGAAAAGTGTTGAACGAAGTTGAACGCAAAATGGACGGCCAGCAAATTATTCTTTCAAACGTTTTTGTTGCTGATGAATCTGTGTTTGGAAAACTGCTTGTTCGAGCTCCACTTTTTCCACGCGTTTCATACGGCGATATGATCATCTTTTCCTGTCGGCTTGAAAAACCAGAACCGTTCAATGGTTTTTCCTATGACAAACTATTAGAATCGCGCGGAATTCTCGCGGTTTGTCCATTTCCTCAATTTGTATCTGTTTATAAAACAGCGCCAACAAGTTTGATAAGCGTCATTCTTTCTTTCAAACAATTTGCAATTCAACGTTTGCAATTTCTTTTCGGAGAACCTCACGGATCATTTGTTTCAGGTTTGATTTTTGGCGGAAGCGCATCGCTATCAGACGACTTGCGCGAAGATTTTTCTCGCACAGGACTTTCACACATTCTTGCCGCATCTGGCGTGAACGTTTCGTTGTTTTCGGTTGTTCTTTTGCATTGGCTTCTTGCGAGTCCGCTTGGAAGACGAAAAGGACTTGCAGTGTCCGGCGTTCTTCTTGTTTTTTATGTGATCGCGGCAGGCGCAACTCCGGCTGTTGTTCGAGCTGGAATTATGGCAGGACTTTTGATTCTTCAACTTGCTATCAGGCGGCAAGCGCGAATGCTCAATGTTCTTCTTTTAACACTCGCGGTAATGCTTCTCGTTAATCCGCGATTACTATTGGACGATGTCGGATTTCAACTTTCATTTGTCGCGACCTCTGCTCTTTTATTCATTTATCCCTCCGTTTATAAACGGTTTTCGTTTATTCCGAGCACACTCGGCATTCGAGCTGTTGTTTCTTCATCACTAATCGCTATTATTTTTACATTGCCGATTTTGATTTGGAACTTTGGACAGATTTCTTTGGTAGCTCCGATTGTAAACGTGATTACGCTTCCATTTGTTACTTTTTTAATGGCAGTTGCATTGATCTCGCTTGCGGCAAGTATTTTGTTTCTTCCGCTCGGCCAGATTGTAGCAGTTTTTGGAATCGCTATTTCGTTCATTATTCTTCGTATTGTCACGATTTTTGGATCTTTATCGTTTGCATCTATTCCGATCGCGTATTCAAAAATAGTTGCAGTTGCTTTTGTGATTATATTATTTTTGATTTTGTCTCATTACAATGCCGCGCGCCACACATCATAAACAATCCCACAAAATTTTTATTTTGTTGCGCACACTGATTTTGTGTGTGATCTTATTTGCGTTTGCATTTTCTTCACAATTTACTCGGATGCAAACGTCCGGACTCAAAGTTTGGTTTTTTGATATCGGACAAGGCGATGCAACATTTATTGTGACTCCAAACGGAAAACAAATTTTGATTGACGGCGGACCAGACGACACAATTTTGCAAAAACTTTCATCTGTTATGTGGCCGTGGGATCATTCGCTTGACGCGATTGTTGTAACGCATCCCGACGCTGATCACATCACAGGACTCGTTTCTGTTTTACAGAAATTTGATGTTGCAGAAATTTATGAAACTGGAGTGCGCGGCGGGACACCGATGATCCAGGCTCTTGAAAAGGCAATAATTGAGGAGCAAGCGAAAAATAAAAAAGTGCGCGAAAATGAGTTGTATAATTGGGATGGAATTCAAGTTTTTGTTTATTGGCCGACTGACGAAGCTGTCAAAATTGAAAAAGATCGAAACAACACTTCGATTGTGCTCGATCTTGTTTACGGCGAAACGTCAATTTTATTAACCGGCGATGCGGAGGCAATTATTGAAACAATTGTGGCGCCGTCTGTTGGAGATGTTGATGTATTGAAAGTTGGCCATCACGGAAGCAAAACTTCGACGAGTGTTCGACTACTCAAAGCGATCACACCGGAAGCGGCAGTGATATCTGACGGAAAAGACAATCGCTACGGGCATCCTCATCCGATTGTGCTAGAACGTCTGAAAGAAGCTGGTGCGCGCATTTTGCGAACAGATCTCGACGGTGATATTTTGCTTGTTTCAGATAGTGTGAATTACCAAATTTCTCCAGCCTTCTTGCCATTTTAGTGGGAAAGTCGTAAAGTCATGGAGTCATAGAGTAAGTCATTCAGTGATTTTGTAATCTTAATTATTTTTTTTATGTCAGATCTACAAAAAACAGTTGTTCTACTTAAACCAGATGCGCTTCAGCGCGATCTGCTTGGTGAGATTATAAATCGTTTTGAGCGAAAAGGTCTCAAAATTGTTGGTTTGAAATTTATTCGTCTTACTGATGAATTGCTCGACATTCATTACGCGCATCTTTCAGACAAACCTTTTTTTGAAAGTTTGAAAAAATTTATGATGCAGACTCCAGTTGTCGGAATCGTGCTTGAAGGACTCGAAGCTGTTTCTGAAGTTAGAAAAATAATTGGATCAACAAATCCTCGACAAGCAGACGCTGGAACAATCCGTGCGGATTTTTCAATGAACGTTCCGTCGAATTTGATTCACGCGTCCGATTCAGAAGAAACAGCTCAAAACGAAATCAAACGATTTTTTTCCAATCACGAAATTTTTTCCTACGAAAAAATCAGCGATCGTTATATTTTCGGAGAGGGGGTGTAAATTTTTAGACAAAATTGTTTGAAACTTTTTGTTGACAATTTTTCACAGGGGTGAAAAATTCTCAACGATAATAATCATCTATATTCTATTGTCATCCTGAGGCCATAAGCCGAAGGATCTCTTGTTAGGTATTTATTTGACATTCTAAATAACTCCTGTATTATTGTTATTGTTATGACATTATTCATTGGGCAACAGTGGCACAAGAACTATAAACACTGGAACGAGCTAATTGCCCGTGAATTTTTGGATTAAGTTGTATTTCAAAACCAAAAATTTAAACCCCGGGCAAGTAGCCCGGGGTTTTCGTTTTTGCTGGGATTGTGCTTCTGTCGCGAACGGGGCACAAAGATTGGCAGAAACGGAGGGAAAAATGCCGATCAAACTTGAGATCCGCAAGGATCTGTCTCTCCAGAATCTCGTTTCACTCAAACGGGCTGGGTTTCTAGTATTCAAAACGCCGCATGTTGGGAATTGGTATCCAAATAATCTCGCGTGCGCCGCACTTGGAATTCCGATGAAAATCGTGGATTCGACAAAAGGTTGTCTTGATCGCAATTTTCATCCGCATTGTGTGATTGTCAATGGCACAAGAACTCAAATCGCGGAAGAAAACGTTCTCGTCAGTCACGCGAAAGTCACGCGTGTTCATGAAAAAACAGCGGATCGCTTTCAAATCGGCGCGTCCATTCCAGAGGCGCACATGCAAGCTTTGCGAGAATTATTTCCAGAGCTTGAGATGCAGACAGTCAGCGTGTACTTGAAAGAAAATTGCGGTCGCGTTCTGGAGTTGCTGGAGGTTCTCACACAGCACGATCACTCGATTTGGGAACGATTCGTACGCGAAGACGGCATGACAGAAGCACGGCATGCTCGTCAATGGGTAGTTGTCAACGCGAGCGGTGTCTGCGGAACGAACGGGTCTCGAAGTGGATGGGTGAGTCCAAACATCGCCAACATTCTAATGGACGTGACAATTGATCCGCTCAAGTTCAATACAGATATTGTATATGAACTTTCAGGACCCGACATGTACAGGTATATCGGACAGCTCATGCCAAAACTCAACGAACTTTACGAAGTAGTTCGACATAAGCTTTGGCCAGAACTTCCGGAAACCGTTAAGTTGAATCTGGTTCCTGTCGCGGATATGCGATTCGCTGTTCCGTTTCATAGACAACAGGCTCTTGATGAACTCGTAGCCGTTTTGGCAGAAGTTAGTTCGTTTGAGGGCAGGATCGGCGGCAGAATGAGTTGCGCTTCCGATCGTAATGCAATGATTCGTCAAGTCGAAAGTGAGCGCGGGGTTTTGCACAGTCGCCTGCGTGAAACAGTGCGCGCTTGTCCTGATCCATTCTACGACATTTACGACGGAACGTTCTTTAGTCAATACGACCTTTTGGCACATCCGGAATGGCTTTACGTCCATCCTTGGGCGCTGGAGACGCCGGTCGGAACTCTTTCCGATATTGTGCGTCTTGCGCGTCGTTTTTTGTCCTAACAGGCTTTTCTTGGCCTGTTTTTTATTAATACCCTTTATCCACAAAAAAACTTGACGACTTTTTGTGCACATGATTTAGTATATTTATAGTCATCACATTATGAAATGGGACTTTAGGCGACTTGCATGTGGATGGGATGCGAAGTCCTGGAGCAAGATAAAACCGCAAATGTATCCGTAGATACATTGAGGATTTTATCTTGCGAAGGACAAGCAGACCGCCACAGGCAAGGATGGATAAATCCTATTTCATAATGTGATGACTATAGTTATGATGAATTACTGGAAACACAATATTGCCTGCCAACTCCTCGATATGCTCATCGCGGTTTTTGGCTTTTATGCGATTAAAAAGGCAGTGGCGTGTATGCGTGCGTAAGATTTCATTCATCTTTTGCAAACATAAAGCCACTGCGTGTAGCAGTGGCTTTTCTTGTTTCTTGGCTTGATTGACAGTCTGACACGGAGTTGGATTGTCATGGAGTCTGGAAAATGGAGGTGGAGAGTGTCATTTTTCGTCCGTGCACGAGACGATCTTTCTCTTACTGATCTCAAAGCGATTCATGATCGCGGCGGATCAGTTGTGAAAACTCCCCACGTTGGCAATATCTATCCTGGGAATCTGGGAGTTGCCAAGGCAGGGATTCGAATGATCTTTTACGATCGCAACATCGGTTCGAAAGATAGCAACTTCCATCCGCACGGCGTGATTCGCGGATCGCGATTTGAGGCTTTGTCAGATCGCAAACTTCTCACGACCCATGCAAAAGCTTCTAAGACGTCTTCTCTCGCAGAGGAATGGTTTCGCTCTGGCGATTCGATGCTGGAGCGACACATGGCTTCACTTCGTAAATCTGTTCCTGAACTTCAAGGCGAAGTTTACTCGGATTACTTGCGTGTGCGATCTCGTTCGGCAACTGATGTCCTGCGCGCCACAGCCGACTCGCATCCAACACTCTGGGAACGTTCCGTTCAGGCGAACGGAACAGTCGTCAATTACTCGTGCCGAGGTTGGGCAGATCTGGCTCGCAGTGGAGTGCTCGGAGTTACTCGTCAAGATTCCGGCGCTCTTATTCCAAACGCTTTGAATGTTGTGCTCATTAGCGTCTTGGAAGCGCATGAGCGCGGTGTGAGTGAGGTCTATCATCTCTCCGGTCCTGACATGGTTCGCTACATCGGTCTTCTCCAAGGCAAGTTCGATGAACTTTACACGGCTGTTCGTTCTGCTCTGCCAACATGGAAACTTCCTGAAACTCTAACGTTCAA
>JACQXU010000032.1 GCA_016208545.1 Candidatus Uhrbacteria bacterium
ACGTTTTATGTTCAGCGCGTTTGTAAAAAAAACGCCAAGCGCTGTATTGAAAAGTTACAAGTGCGCCTCCAAATACGAGCATAAGAGCCAGTAAAAATAATCCAGTTAAAATGTTAAAACTGAAAAATAAAAATGGCGAGCCGGAAACAAGAATTGCAGTTCCAATAAATCCAAACGGAATTGAAAGCAGAATTAAAATTGTGATCAGTATGAATATTGCAACAAATAAAATTACAAAAAGAATAAAACCGAATTCAATTGACGAAAGCCATTGTTTTTTGAAAATGCGAATCGCTGTATGAAAAGCATTGAGCGCGTTTGATTTTGTTTCAACAACATCAACAAGCGCGAGAATCGAAATGATATGCAGAATAATAACAGCCGGAATGAAAATCATAAAATAAATAAGCAAAATAGTTGGAGCTAGATCATTGTTGTTTTGCAGAAAAAGAAAAACAGGAAGAGTGAGAAGGACAGTTAGAATTGCAAAAAGAATTTTTGTTGTGATGTCAACCAAAAACACATCCCAAAAATGAGGAAGAACGTGTTGACGTATTTCGTGCGGATGTTTGTTGGGATTTCCAGCGGCGTGAATGAGAGCGGCTTGAGAGATAATTGCGCAGGCGACAAGTCCAATAAGAAAAATAGTTCCAATTGCAACTGTTAACGTAACTCGGCTTGAGTTTGTTTGAGTGAGATATAAAATGAATTCGGAAGCGTATGCGTAACCGATAAATGTTCTATCAAGCAAATTTGTGAGCAATGAACCAGTGAATGCGGCTCGTTTCATTCCCAAAATTGCAATATCCACAACTCCGCCGGTTGAAATGAGCCCGGCGAAAATACCAAAAATCCACAGCGACTTATTCTGCCAAGCGATGTTCCACGCTTCACGCAGCAGTGATCTGTAAATCGTTGCGGATTTGTTCCTCCTCATATTTGACAATAAAATGACTAATGATAAATGCCAAATGATAAGTGAATGACTAATGACCAATGACTAATTTGACATTCAATCATTCGACATTTGTCATTAGACATTGGGCATTTATAGTTACCAAGCAAAGATTGCTTCGAAATCATCTTTTTCGATTGTTTCTTTTTCAAGCAGAATATTTGCGATTGTGTCGAGATAATTTTTTTCCTTTTTTATTATATCACGAGCTGTCTCCATTGCAGAAGACACAAGATTTTTTACTTCTTGATCAATTGTTTCGGCTGTTTTTTCCGAGTAGTTTCGCTGTTCGTGAATTTCGCGCCCGAGAAAAACCATTTCTTGAGATTCGCCGAAAACTTGCGGTCCAAGTTCTTCACTCATTCCGTATCGCATAACAAGTTCGCGAGCGATGTGTGTGCATTTTCTAAGATCGTCCGACGCCCCAGTTGTTACATCGCCGAACGTTTCTTTTTCAGCAACGAATCCGCCGAGCATTACAGCCATGTCATCAATAAACTCTGCGCGTTTGTGGAGTCTACGGTCTTCGGTTGGAAGTTTTAGAGTGTATCCGCCAGCTGATCCTCGCGCAATGATAGAAACTTTGTGAACAGGATCAGCGTTTGGAAGCATTTTTGCAACAAGCGCGTGTCCGGCTTCGTGATAAGCCGTAATTTTTTTCTCTTCTTTATTCATTACAAAACTTTTGCGTTCAGGTCCAAGCAAAACTTTTTCTATTGAATCAAGCACATCTTCTTGATTGATTTGTTTGCGATCAAATCTTGCCGCGCGGATTGCCGCTTCGTTCAAAAGATTCATAAGATCCGCTCCGGAAAAACCAGGAGTTCGCTCTGCAACGCGGCGCAAGTTGACTTCTGCATTGAAAGGTTTGTTTTTTGCGTGAAGATTCAAAATTTCTTCTCGTTCATTTATGTCTGGAAGATCAAGTATCACTCTGCGATCAAAACGGCCAGGGCGAAGAAGCGCTGGATCAAGAACGTCAGGACGGTTCGTGGCCGCTATAACAATAACTCCGATGTTTGGATCAAATCCATCCATCTCAACCAAAATTTGATTGAGCGTTTGTTCGCGTTCGTCGTGTCCGCCGCCGAGTCCTGTGCCACGCTGGCGTCCAACAGCGTCAATCTCATCAACAAAAACAATGCACGGAGCTGATTTTTTTGCGCGTGTGAATAAATCGCGAACGCGGCTTGCTCCAACTCCGACAAACATCTCAACAAACTCCGAACCGCTCATGTGAAAAAATGGAACACCTGCTTCGCCGGCAATTGCGCGAGCCATCAATGTTTTTCCAGTTCCGGGTCGTCCCATCATTAGAACTCCTTTTGGAAGTTTGGCGCCAAGATCAGAGAATTTTTTTGGATTTTTCAAAAATTCAACAACTTCTTGCAATTCTTCTTTTGCTTCTTTTGATCCGGCAACATCTTTGAACGTAACTTTTTGTTTTGTGTCTTTTATTTCTCGCGCGCCACTCATTCCAAACGACATTGCGCGATTATTTACTCCCTGCATCTGTCGAATCATGAACCAGAAAATTATGATAAGCAAAAACAGAGGTAGCAGGGAAGGCAAAATCACACCAAGAAAATACGACCTTGCTCCGCGGTCTTTTATGCTGATATTTGCGGCTCGAATGTTTTCTGATGCAAGACCGTAATCTGAAAGAGCGCTTTCAAGAGAAACAGAAGCGTCTTTTCGCGCTTTTTGTTCAGTACTGTCTTTGAGTTTTACAAGAACATCTGACCCTTCAACAGTTGTTGATGCAACAAGACCGTTTTCTATTTCCTCGGAGAGTTTGGCAAGTGAAATCTCTTCTGGCTTGGTTGTATTGAGCGATACACTTGAAAAAATTGCTGAAACTAGAAGTACTGTGATGATGGCAAGGATTATGTTTTTTGAAAGAGGTTTCATATTTGATCTTCATTTTTTGTTTCAACTTCTACAGCTTTTGGAAGGCTAAAGCCTTCCGCTACAGCTTCTTTAACTTCTTCTTTCTCATTCATTTTTTTCCAAACAGTTTCATCAACAGCTTTCAAAGATAAACCCAATCTGTGTTCATCTGGTTCGATCGAGACAACACGGAACGACATTTTTTCTCCAGGTTTGCTGATTGTTGTTGCGTCAGAGACAGGCTCTTGAGAAAGTTCGCTCACATGCGCGAGTCCGTGGATTTCTGGATCGAGTTCAACAAAAAATCCAAACGGATTAACTTTAAGAATTGTTCCTTCAACTATGTCTCCGACACGATATTTTTCATTAACGTTCGCCCACGGATCTTTTATCAATTTTTTCATTGAAAGGAAAATTTTGCTTCCTTCAATTCCGATAATTTCAGCTTTCACAGTTTGTCCAATCGAAAGCAAATCGCGAGGATGATCAATTCTCTGCCAAGCGATTTCACTGATGTGCACCAAACCCTCAAGCGCATCGAATTTTACAAACGCTCCAAAATCAGCGACCGCAGTTACTTCTCCTTCGATCGTGTCGCCGACTTTATATTGTGATATGACGTTTTTCTGTTCGTCTTCCCAAATGGATTTTTCTGAAACGATCAATTTTTCATCGGTTTCGTTTACATCAATCACGCGCACGTCCATTGATTCTCCGATGTATGATTTTAATTTTTCAAGAATTTTGTTTTTGTCTCCGCCGCTCACGCGAGGATAATGTTCTGGAGAAAGCTGTGAAACTGGCAGGAAACCGGCGATGTTTTGCACACGAACAATGAGTCCGCCTTTGTTCGCTTCCAAAATTTTTGTTTGAACAGTTTGTCCGGTTGTAAACAAGCGGCGCAATTCTTCCCATGCGCGCTGTTGTCCTGCAAAACGGAATGAGAGTTCCATTTCTCCGTTTTCATTTTCTCTGTCAATGATTGTTGCTTGAACTTCCTCGCCAGGAGTTAGATTATTGTATTCTTTGCTTTCTGCAAAAAGTTCGCGGCCGCGCACAACACCTGTCCCGATTCCTTCGATGTCAATGCGGATTTCGCGACGGCCAGCGCCGATGACTTTTCCTGTTACAACGTCGCCGACTTTAGGGACGTTTAAATAATTTCCCTCCTCAAGAAGTTTCTGAAAATCTGTCTGATTTAATTGTGTCATATTTTTTCCGGAAGACAGTTCGTTGTTATTTCACGAAGGTCCATCCGGGGCTAATAATAATGAATACTTACGGGAGTTTACATGAAGTGTGAACTATGGTCAAGAATTGGAAAATCCAGTAAAATAACGATTGTATGGGTGAAACAAGAGCTGGAATACAGCGGGGATATACTCAACACAGAGAAGTTCCTGAAGAAGCGCATGAAACGGCTCCAAAAACCGTTGAAATTAAGGTTGGAGCAG
>JACQXU010000033.1 GCA_016208545.1 Candidatus Uhrbacteria bacterium
ATTTAATGGTTTTGTTTTCTATTTTTACCATAGAATTTTATGCTAATTATTAGCTAAATATACTTCCATTTTAGCATAAAAATTAACTTTTTTCTATGGCAAATTGCGGATAATTTCATTGGTTAATTGGCGACAGTCCCATAGGAATTGATCTGCATGAAGGAAGTGTTGCAACAGCCAGGCAGAATATCGACAGGTTTGTTTCAAATCGCGTCTCTTTTCAACAAGGAGACGCAGGCAATCTTCCTTTTACTGATAACTCGTTTAGTCACGTTGTTGTCAGTGGGCATCTTCCGTTCATTCCTCCAGATGACAGAAGAAACCATGTTGTCGAATCGATTCGTGTCCTGAAACCATGGGGATACTTGTTGGTTGCTCTTTATTATTATCACTTGACTCCACCCTCGGAGCTTGTTGAGGAGTTTAATGCAAAAATAGGAACTCGGTTGTCTTCTGACGGCACGAGATCTTATTGGACGCAACTCTTCGACGGTCTTCTGTTGGATCTGGAATATGAAGCTGACTATGAAGTACTTACGGACGACGGTGAGCGCACGAGTCAGTACATCCAGCAGATGCGTTCTGAAACGAGAGACGACTGGAAAGACTATCTTCGACTCTTTCATGAGAACGGTCGTTTCCTACGTTACTTTGTTAGGGTATATCGTAAGATTCCTAACGAATCGAATCTCATGTTGCAGATTCCTCGTGGAGGTATATATAACGTGAGACAAATCACAAGTCGTAGTTTCTAACATAACGATCGGTTGTCTCTGCTGTGTGTGACTCACACAGCTTTTTGATAATCGATTTTTTTTAATCAATTACTTCTCCGTCTTTATAAACCTCACTTGCAGGGATTGTAACGATTCTATCCCATCTGAAATTTAGAAAATTGAAAACCGTTTCGTTCAAAACATGCCGTTTGACTTGTTTGTTCGAATTAGTTGGATCAGGTTCCAGACGGTAAACTTTTGGTGAAGTTGCGTATTTTACAATCGTGTAATTTGGATGATGATCAGTGTAATTAATTTCAGAACCAGTCGTGTATTTGTTTAATAGCGCTTTGTCAACATCTTCAATCCAGTTCCAAGAATAATTTAGCCCGATAAAAACACTCTCGCTTGTGATCCAATACTTTTCAGTTCCAAGTAGCAGATACACTTTCGGATCCGCGACAATTTTAACCAAAGCTCCGTATTTCGGATCATAATTTGGTCCCCACGGCATAAAACCAAGCGGATCGTTCCAAACCGCGTCCAAACTTGATTTTGAAACCGTGACTACATCGGACCATGAATCAAAATACGAAAAATAAAGTTTTTCATTTGCAAACGGACGTTTTGTGCAATCTTCAGTGATGTAATAAACCGCTGGAGAGTCGGCGGTTTTGTAAGCTCCGCCAAGAGTCAGTGAACATTCAACTTGAGTTTCGCCATCTGTGGTTCCAGTGATCGTCCATGAATACGAAGCCGGAGTTTGGTCAATATTTCCGGCCGCGTCAACTGCTCTGACTTTGAATGTGTGGCTTCCTGACGACAATTCGCTGTAAGTTTTCGGGCTCACACATCCAAAGAAAGTTGAAGTGTCGAGCGCGCATTCAAAATTTACGTCAGAAATCGAAGTCCCGCTGAATCCAAACGTAAATTCTGCTGAAGTGCTTGATGTTGATGATGTTGGTTTTTTGCTGATGGCAGTGTCTTGAGTAACAGTGTCTAAAATAATGCTCGCGTTATAGGTTCCGCTTGTGTTGCCTGCCGCGTCTTTGAATTTAACTTTTACCGGTTTGCTTCCGTCTCCGCTTGGAATTGTGATTAGTGTTGACGATGTGTACGATCCAAAAGGTTCAGTGTCCAAAGTTCCATCAACTGAAACTTGCATTTGTGTGCAACCGACATTGTCAGTACAGGATGATGAAAGTGTAACCGAAGTTGAATTTGTTGCTGAAGAACCGTTGTTGAGCAGAACGCTTCCTGATGGAGCGCTTGAGTCTGCAACAGAGGCGGAAACTGCGACTGTCATTGTCTGGCCGGCTGATGAGTTAGAAGAAGTGTCTGTGCATGAAAAGTAAAGAGTATAATTTCCTGCTGAAGTAAATGTGTGGCTAACTTGCGCTGTTCCACTTGTGGCGCTTTCTGCGTTTACAGATTCTTTAGGCGCTCCATTTTCGATTAAGAAACACTGCGACACGCCGATATTGTCAGAATATGTTGCTGAATATGTTTGCGCGATGTTGACTGTTGCAGTTGTTGATCCTGTTATCGCGCCAACTGTTGGCGCGGTTGTGTCAATCGTAAAACTTGTTGTCGCGGCTGTGCCAGTATTTGCCGCGTTGTCAACAGCTCGAACTGAAAACGTGTGTGATCCGTCAGTGATCGCTTGAGAAAATGTAAATGTTGTTCCGTTTCCGCTGTTGACGTAAGCCGCTCCGTCCAAAGAATATTCATAATAAGCAATTCCAGTTCCGTAAGTGCTGTGAACGTCGTCTGTTGATTCAAGCCAAGTGAAAGTCGGAGTGTTGTCAGTTGAAGAAGTAGTTTTAATCAAACTTGTAACAGCGCTCGGTGACGTATTGTCATAACGAACTATTTTTCCAATCCATCCAACTGCCCAAGCTGAAAATGTGACGCCGTCGTCTATTGAAACTACATCAGACAAATAATTTCCAGTGTCTTTATCGAGCGCCCAAGTTGTTCCTCCATCTGTTGATTTCAAAATTTTTCCAGTTGTCAGAGTTGCTAAGCCGATTCCGTTTGAACTCATTTTGACAGATGTCATTCCTCCAGAATCTGCAATTGATTGTGTTACAACTGACCAAGCAACTCCGCTGTTAGTTGTTTTTAGAAATCCTGGCGCGCCGTTTGCTCCGACACCATTTGCCGCGATCCATGCCTCTGAACCGTATGTTCCATGTTTTACATAAACATCTTGCAAAAGATTTGTTGTGCCGGAATTTTGAACAGTCCATCCTCCCATTGTGCTAAATCTTAAGATTGTACCGTTTGCACCAACTGCCCACGCTTTTATTAAATTAAAACTATCTTTTCCTCCACTGACCCCAAGAAGCGATTGAGTTGTTAAGCCTTCGTCTTTTATCCAATTTGTTCCGCTGTCGAATGTGTGCAAAACAGTTCCGCTTGATCCAACTATAAAACCAGTTTCGGCCGTGACAAATTCTATTGATCTCAAAGCGGTTGTGACGCCTGATTCGACATTTGTCCAAGTTTCTCCGCCGTCTACTGTTTTGAGAATTTTTCCAGAATCTCCAACAACCCAAGCAATAGTTGAATTTACAATGCTAACATCGTGAAAATTTGTTGTGAGAGAACTTTTTGAAACCCAAGTTTGGCCGCCGTTTGTTGTTTTCAAAATTTTTCCAGAATCTCCGACAGCAATTCCAAATGAGGAATTATACATGTCTAAACTATTTAGACTCGCGGTTGTTCCGGAAGTTTGAGTTACCCAATCTGCGGCTTGAGCTGGAAGAACCCAAGATGCGCTGATAAGTAAAGCTAGAACAAAAATGGTTTTAGGTGTTAGGTTTTTTGGTATGTACATATTGTGGAATAAATAAAAGTTATTCTTATTATCATTTTACAACAATGTACAGTAACCCTTCAAGGGTGACAGTTTAGCTGGTTAGGGAGAGATATTTCTCATAAGGAGTAAGACCATTCATGTCACGTCCTAGATGCGGCCTTTCGTGATTGTACCAATTAGTATATTGAGTAATCGTTTTCCATG
>JACQXU010000036.1 GCA_016208545.1 Candidatus Uhrbacteria bacterium
ACACTTACGCCCTTATTACCTTTCCTACTTTCCTACCTTTCACTATTGCCTCTCTTATTGATTTATATCCGTCTCTTTTCAATAATCTCACCAAACCGTGATTTATTTGTCCAATGAGTTGCGGCCCGCGAAAAATCATGCCGGTTGCGAGTTGAACAAGCGATGCCCCACGCAGTATCTTCTCATAAGCATCTTCTGCTGAAAAGATGCCACCTGTTCCAATCAAAATTAGTCGATTACCGACTCGTTTGTAAAGATGTTCGATAAGATTGTTTGATAGATCAAAAACTGGTCGTCCGCTTATACCGCCTTTTTCAGTTGGCACCAGATCTGCTGAATTGATTTCTGGTCTGTCTCGTCTTTTTGTTAAATTGGAAAGAATAAATCCATGAACTTTATGCAAAAGTGCGACGTCAACTAATTTATCAATTTCTTCAAACGATAAATCAACAGGCATTTTTAGAAATACAGGCTGTTGCGGATTGAGCGCGTCGGTTGCACACAAAAGTTGTTCAAGAAGTTCTGGTTTGGTGAATGGTTCTCCGCCAAAAGCATTTGGACAACTTATGTTGATTGTAATGTAATCAGCAATATCCAAAAAAGTTTTCATCGCCTTTACATAATCAGAAATTCCGTTTTGAACATTAGCGGTTTCCTGACAATTTGTTTTCGCAACACTAACTCCCATCGGAATACGAAATTTTTTATGAACCAAGCGATCGTGAATCGAATCGCAACCTTCGTTTTTTAGTCCGTAATAAACAATCAATGCCTCGCTTTTCGGCAATCGCCACAATCGTGGTTTTGGATTACCTTCGCACGGTTTTCCTGTTACTGATCCAATTTCAACAAAACCAAAACCGACATCAGGCAAAATATCTGTGAGCAGTCCGTCTTTATCAAACCCGGCTGTCAAACCAACTGGATTTGGAAAATGAATTCCAGCTATCGTCTGTTCAAGCGCAGTATTTTCGAAATGCCAAAACGCACGAGCGATTTGTCTCGCCAACTTATGTTTCCCCATCCAATTTCCAACTATTGTAATACTGTCGTGAACCGTTTCCGGATCAAACCGAAAAGCAATTGGTTTAAATATGTATCGGTATAAGAAGGTTTGAACACTTAGTAAAAACATACTAAAGCGCAATTATGATTGAACAACAGGAGCGGTTCGTGCCATGTCGAAGGGGACAGCTGCGACAGTCCGATGACCCGAAGACATGGTGCAAACTGCTCCTGCAAGGAACCGAACGATCTAAACTTGTGTTTTATAACACACCAAACATCTTGCCGCGTATTCCGCATCTCCAACAACATATTGCTCATCACCAGGGATCAAACGTTGCGAACGCGTCGCAATACGTTCATTACAAGCAGTACAAAGCGCGTAAACTTGAACAATTTCATCAGCAAGCGCCAACAACTCTGGCATTGATGGAAATGGCCGTTCTTGAAAATCCAAATTAAGTCCTGCCACGATCACTTGTTTTCCAGAACGTACGAGTTTCAAAACAACCGACGCTAATCCGTTTGAAAAAAAATGCGCCTCGTCAATTCCGACAACACGCACAGACTCTGATTGTTTAAAAATTTCTTCAACGTCTTTCACAATTATCGCCGGTAAAAAAGAGCCTTCGCGCGAACGAATTTCATCGCCGGTTCTTGTATCAATCGCTGGTTTGAAAACTCTAGTTTCAAGTTTGGCAATTTTTGCGATCGTCAAACGCCGAATCAGTTCTGCACTTTTTCCAGAAAACATTGGACCGGTTATTACAACGAGACCTGGTGAAAACATAGAAATAAAAATAGGTTTTGGGTGTTGGGTTCTGGTAGCCGCAGGCTTTAGCCTGCGAATCAAGAAACTCGATACATTATAAACGATGTACTCGAAAGATAAAACTTTTCAAGTACACGGCTTCGGGAAAATATACGGAAAGTGGATGATCCGCCGATTGTCGAATCACAGCCAAGAGGTCCAATTGAATTCCGGCTTGAACTGAAGCGCGTCGCAACAAAAACGCAAAATCTTCTTCTGACAAAAAGTGTGAACAACTTGATGTGATGAACAATCCTCCGTCTTCAACCAAACGCATTGCCGCTCGATTCAAAAAATGATAAGCCTTTTTCCCTTCTTCAGCGTCTCTGTTTGATTTGATGAGAGCCGGCGGATCCATAATAACGTTTGTATAATGCGAATCAGAATGTGTATTCAAAAAATCAAACACGTCTGACTTTTCAGTTGTAAATTTTGTTTCTGAAATCTTGTTAAGTTTTGAATTATACTCACACAAAGCAAGTGCTTCTGCAGAACCGTCAATATTATGAACGGAATCCGCACCTCCTTTGATCGCCGCGATTCCTGTTCCTCCGGAATACGAAAATAAATTCAAAACTGAACCGCTTAGTGTGTGTTCAATCAACCATTTTCGTAAATCTTTTTGATCGAGAAAAAATCCAGTCTTTTGTCCTTCCAAAATATCAGCACCAAAAGACAAACCATTTTCTTTGAAAGAAACAACGTCGTCTAATTCGCCAAAATGAATTTTTGTAAACGCTTCAAGTTTTTCTTCTTTTCGAACTGAAATATCGCTTCGTTCAACAATGACTTTCGGAGAAAAAACTGTTTTGATTGCCTCGATAATTTTCTCGCGCAAACGATCTATTCCAATTGTCGCAATCTGAAACACTATCACGTCTTCGTATTTATCAATTATAAGTCCAGGAATTCCATCGGCCTCGCCAAAAACAACTCTAAAAGCAGTAGTGTCGTTCTGAATAATTATTTTTCGACGATCAAATGCTGAACTAATTTTTTGTTCAAACCATTTTTGATCAATTTTCGCTTCTTTGAATTCCAAAACACGAACTGCGATTGAAGATGTTTTTGAAAAAGTTCCTGTTCCGATTATCCTTTCGTTTCGATCAGTTACAAAAACTAAATCTCCGTGTTGAACATTTTTTGGAACGTTAGATATCGCTCCAGAAAAAACCCAAGGATGCCGAAATCCGACACTTGCTTCTTTGCCAGTTTTAAGTTGAATGGTTGGATAATTCATAAGCAAATAATACTCTATGCTATAATATATTCATATGCAAATCTCGCAAGACTTTTTACCGTACGAACACAAAACTTTAATTCTGGTTTGCGATAATGCGCACGCAAAATTATACCAAGCGTTTGGCCGTGAATTTAATTTTGTCGAAGAAATCAAAAATGATCGAATCAAATTGGATGACATTGAGCGATACGCAACTCAAACTGGTGGTGGAATTCTTTCAAAAATTGAAGATGAAGATTTTAAGGAAAGAGAAGCTAAAACGTTTTATAAAAAATTGGCGCAAATGCTCTCTGACCGAAAAGATGCTGAAGAGTGGAAATTGATTTTGGTGGTTCCTCAAGAGGACAAAAATGTCATTTTAGATTTATTGCAAAATGACGTAAAACAATCTCTCGTGCACGTAATTGAAAAACAACCTCCAAAACTTCCAGATGATCAATTGATTAAGTTTATTGATAATGAACGAAGAATTACTTAAAAAAATTTAAATAATTAAAAATAAATTTATGATGGGATACTATTCAAGCATGATGGGATTCGGCTCTGGTTTCGGATCGCTCACGATCCTT
Source organism: Candidatus Uhrbacteria bacterium (assembly GCA_016208545.1). Taxonomy (GTDB): domain Bacteria; phylum Patescibacteriota; class Patescibacteriia; order UBA9934; family GWF2-40-263; genus JACQXU01. Next base: position 3,629 of record JACQXU010000036.1, read on the forward strand.
TTGCTCTGGATCGTACTAATTTTAAGCATTGTCGCGCTTGTTAAATACATCAACAAGAAGTGATTGGTGTGTTAAAAATGATCCGAAAAACGATCACCTTGCGATGATCGTCTCTCGTGGCAGGGGCTAGAGGAATCGAACCTCTGACAGCGCTTTTGGAGAGCGATGTGATACCTCTTCACCAAGCCCCTATGAAATTACCGTCAGCATTGTATGCTATTTACTAACTTTGTTCCATAGGCTTGCCTTCTTCGAATCCTGACGACGTTTGCACGCCAACAACAACATTTTGAAAAAACGCTTCTAAATTTAAAGCTCCAGAATAAGTGCACGCGCTACGCAAACCAGCTGTAATTTCATCCAAAACATCTTCCGCGCTTTCTTGTCCTGGTCTCAAATACATCTTCGATTGACTCACACCTTCTTCAAAAAACGCACGACGCTCCTGCTCAAATGGATCCACTTTTCGAGTACGATCAACAACAGCTCGACGAGAAGCCATTCCGAATTGTTCTTTATACAAATTTCCATCTGAATCACGTTGAACATCAGCTGGACTTTCATAAGTTCCAACAAACCAAGAACCAAACATTGCATGACTCGCGCCTGCCGCAAGAGCCAAAACAACGTCGCGCGCAGATCGAACGCCTCCATCAGCCCAAACTTGCGCACCGCGATTTCTCGCAATCGCTGACACTCGATGCACTGCTGAAAACTGTGGACGGCCAACTGCTGTTGTCATTCGTGTTTTACAGACCGCGCCTGGACCAACTCCAACTTTCAAAATGTTCGCGCCAGCTGAAATGAAATCATCTGCGGCAATGGCGGTAACAATATTTCCTGCAACCAATGGTTTGTTAGATCCCAAAATTGCTCGAGTCGTTCGAATAGCATCAAGCATTTGTTTTTGATGACCATGAGCTGTATCAAGAACAATCACATCAACTCCAATCTGAATCAATCGATCAACAGTTTCTGCAACACGATCGCGAACACGAACAGCCACACACGTCATCAGTTCACTTTTTGTGTTCAAGGCAGGCTGATACATCGTTGCGCGAACTGCTCCTTTTCGTGTCATCACACCGGCAAGTGTTCCATCATGGTGAATGACAGGAACGATTGACAATCGACGCTCTGTAAGAAAATGAAAAATTTCTTTTGGCAGAATCGAACTTGAAACGCTAATGAGTTGACGAGTCATAACGTCTCCAAGACGGGAATACCGATCGCGACGATATGAATCCTTTTCAGTAAAAATTCCAACTGGACGATTGGCGTCATCTGTGATGATAACTGCTTCGTGAGACCGTTTGTGAATCAAGTTGAGCGCTGTTTGAACAGACTGATCTTCTTTCAATACAACTGGCGTTTCATAAACGTGATGGCATTGCTTAACATAACGAACAATCTCTTCAATCCGCTCAAATGGAATGTCTTGAGGAAGAACAACAAGCCCGCCGCGACGTGTGACTGTTTCGGCCATGCGTTTTCCAGCAACAGCTGTCATGTTTGAAACAACGATTGGAATTTTCGTGCCTAGATTTCCAACTGGAGTCAGATCAACATCCATTCTAGATTGGATTTCAGAATACAACGGCATTAGAAAAACGTCGTTATAAGTTAGCTCTTTTTGTTCATCGTCAGGACGAAGAAATCTCATAACGTCCACAGCTTACAATGAGGCAAAAGAGCTTGCAAGAAACAAAAAACCGCCAAGTGAGGCGGCAGAGAACGAATCACTTTCCTAGAATCTGCTCGGATTCAAGATCTGGATTGTGTATAACTGCTGGATGTTTACTTTTTTTCTTTCTGCAAGCAAACCTCTGTTGCCAGAACTTACCTCCCTCCATGATTTCAGAATCCGTAATCATCACTTCCCCGTCCTTGAACTCCCAGATCCTTAGGCCACTATTCACGAGATTTCCGAAGGAGAGTTTCGTGAGTTCAGCTTCCAGTTCAGAGATCTTCTTTTGCGCTTTCTCCAGTTCTGCTTTTGCATCGGCAGTTTCGCGTTGTGTGAGAAGTCTCTCCTTGACCGCTTGATCAAGTTCTTTCTGTGCCTGCTCGAGCTTCTCTTTTACTTCGTCCCGCTCTCTCTCGATCTCCTGCTTTTCATCCTCCAGCTCTTGAGACTTGAACAGATTCTGAACGTCCTCACTTGTCAGTGGCCGTCCTAGCGTCTGTTCGAGTGTCTGTTCAAGTTGTTCAGACTTTGAAGCTTCTTCCTGAACTTGCTTGTCCATCTGAATAATCTTGAAAAGCAGAGCGATCACCAGAAGTATCATGAAAAGAAAAAGCACGATTGCTGTGATGAATGCGCCGCCGACAATGTCAGACTGCGCATCTCCGTGGCTCGCGGTTGTGACAGGTGATTCACTATCGATCATGATGGCCTCACCACGCCTTGTCTTGTTTTCGCTCCTCCTTTTTCTGGCGGAGCATGCACAACAAGACGGATTCCACCTTCCATGTATTGCACATCGAAACGCAAGTCCTTGAAATCTGCGAACTGCGTCATGAATCGCGCAAAAAGCGGTCCCAGTGTTTCATTGAACTTTCTGAAAATTCCGCCTGCGTCAGCAACAGCATGTTTCATTGAACTTTCTGAAAATTCCGCCTGCGTCAGCAACAGCATTTGCCGAATTTGCTGCCGCATCGCGAACATGCTCACCAACCCACTTAAGCTCCTGAATGAGAGCTTTGACCGGCTCACGCACTTCGCCAACGTCCTTGAACTTGAGCACGGTCGTAACGGTTGCAGGAAGCGTCATTCGAGAAAGGATCGAATCCTGAATCCATGTTTCAACAGCAGTAATGCTCGCCGCTTCCACTCCCACTCGACGATCAATCTCCTGTCCAACCCAGGCCTTCGTTCCCCAACCGATGATACTTGTGAAGAACGCTGTCGAAACAGTCCAAAGATTGACCTTGTGCAAGCTCGCAGTAACAGCGTTTACGAATTCAGTCGTGTTTGCGTTGTTTGGATCAACGTCTGGAAACTGAAAGAGCAAAGTTGCCTGTGCCATGAATGTGATGAGACCGATCAGGGTTCCGATGATTCCCTCAAAACCAATCACGTTGATGTTGCTGATCGTGTCAGCATATCGTTCATTGGTTGAACGCCGAAGTGTTGCGATCTTGGCTTGAACGAACGCGTGAATCGCAGACTCGTCTGCGGCATGAGCGATCTTCATGAAAATCGCCTTAACGAGATTAGCCACAATACGAGTGTGAGGCGCGCGATCACCTTCATGATAGACGGGAACATGATCGCGGTCGATCGTCTCCGGTATTGTCATATCAACCGGCGGAGAGTATTTCAGAGACTTCGGAAATCGTAGAATCACATAGACAAGCTTGATTCCCATGTAGATGAGAAATCCCCATGCGAGAACATTGAGTGTCGAAACAACGTCGTGCGTTCTTTGGTAGGCGATCGCGCCTGTTCCGAAAAGGAGCAAAAGAGCCCACACAGTGATTGCCATTTTTCCACTTCCCCCAAGTCGCGATATCTATTATTAATCGCGACTGAATATTTAATCAGAAAGCTATTGGAATGTCAAACGAAAAACCACCCTTTTTACGGAGTGGTTTTTGCGCGCAATTAATTGCGCTCTTCGCGTGGGCGTGCAACGTTCACAACGATCTGACGACCGCCGAGCGTGCTGCCATCGAGTGCATCGACGGCCTTTTGCGCGTCCGCCTCATTGGCGAACTCGACAAAGCCGAAACCACGACTGCGACCGGTAAACTTGTCAGTCATGACGCGAGCTGAAGTCACTTCCCCGTATTGGGAGAAGAGCTCCTGAAGCTGTGCATCATCGGTCGCCCATGGCAGGCTGCCCACAAATAGCTTGTTCTGCATAGAGTAGAAGCTGTTTGTGCCTAAGAATTAACTAACCGCTCCTACCTTCTGGAGAGAACATCTCACATGAAATTTAGGTTTGGTCGGCAACAGGATATCATGATATGAAAAGTTTGTCAAACGTCGGATCATAAAAGTAACAAAAATCGGCCGTGTTTGGCCGAAAAGAACCTCCTAGAAGAATAGGCCGGCGACGAATCGAACTGTGTGCGCGAACTCGTCTTTGGCCGCGACGTAATACTGTGTTGAGAAGAACTGTCCTCCATTCGTGTAGAACGTCACATGCGGGCCAACGATTGTGTCTTCATTGACGTGCTCGATCTGCGGACCGATTGTCACTTGCCCAATGTTGTAATCGAGAAAGTAGTATCCGTAGTAGTCGCGTCCGCCTTCGTAGAAGTAAACATCCCACTCGAGAAAGATGAACAAGTCCCCAAGCGTGATGCCGTTCCAGACCGATGTGAGAAATGCGTCACCACCATCCGGAGTCCAGTTCGCGGCAGAACCAACTTGCGGCGCTGTCCAGAACCAGTCAGTGAGCTTGAACCTGGGTCCGACATAGCCGAACAAGAGATTGAAATCCTGACCAGGGATCGAGAACATGTGTGCAGACCCGCGAAGAGAGATTGTGTCTGTGACCGGAGAATCGTTCACACCGGCAATCGTGAGAATCTGTGTGCCAAGCCACTTGGCGTTAGCAACAGAAGAAACGAGCAGAACAAAAACGATGAACACACCGATACACGACTTTCGCATGATTCTTCCTCCAGTCTTTCACCCGCACATGAAAAACGTGCGAGGCAATAAAATAACATTCTCGGGTATTTCTGTCAATCGCCGGTTTTGCTATTGACAAAAATTGCAAAAACCGGCACAAGCCGGTTTTATTTTGTCTCTTTGTGCAGAATGTGCTTTCCACAACGGTTGCAGAACTTCTTAAGTTCAATCCGTTCTTTGATCGTTTTCTTGTTCTTGTG
>JACQXU010000037.1 GCA_016208545.1 Candidatus Uhrbacteria bacterium
CCCCGCAAAAAAAACAAAGAAGTAAAAAGTTAACGAAAGTTAGTCAAGATTAACATTGTTTGACTGATTTTCATTAATTTTTTATCAAAGTCGCCTTTTGGCGACAGTCCCATAATATAAAAAAATATCAAGTTTGTCCAATCGCACAAACAAAAAAGTCGCTTATTGAGCGACTTTTTTCTGTTTAGAGTTTCCGACCATTGTTATTTTATCGCCTTATAAAGCGCGGCAAACAACCAAACAAACACAACATCTAGAATGTTCCAGATGATAAGTCCTGAAATGAAATTTCCAACGCCCATTTCAATCGATTCTAGAGCGATTTTTGTGTGTAGCGCGTATTGAAAAAATAATTCTCGAATTGGAGGGTAGAACGCAACGACAGCGAAACAGACAACATAAGCGATTGTTGTCCACGCTACTGTAACTTTGAGAAGATGATTTAGATTGTTCATAGAATTAGTAGTAAGTAGTATGTAGTAAGTAGAAAGTATATTCGAAAAAAAACGAATATACCTACTACCTACTACTTACTACCTGCTTCTTTAATTTATTTATTATAGATTCCATTTGAGCGAGCGTTCTGAAATGCCGCCGATGTTTTTTATTTTCAATTCCACAAAAAGTGGCATTGGCTTGATTGCTTTGAATGTTAGAACGCCTTCTCGATGATGTCCGCCAGGGCCGGGTCCTTCCCAATTTGTCGGTTGATAAATTTCACCTTTATCATCAGACAAAATTACAGCTTGCAAAGGATCATCATCTAAACTTCCCGAATGAGTGTCGAACACAATTTTGAAATTCCATTCATTTGATTCAGATCCAAGTTCAATCGGAGTGATCGTGATTGAAACTGGCTGTTGATCATCTATTTTTGTTTCCCATTTATTTTGAATTGGGTTTTGAACTATTTCCGTCGGCTTATTTGTTTGCTGACTTTTAGATTGAACGTTTGCACCGCTGTCAATTGCAAAGTAAACAAGAATCAACACAACGATAGTTCCGACAAGATGAAGAACAGGTTTCATAATTGTTTGAATTGATAAATTCTGTTTAGCATATAAATAATTCCTAAAAGGTTGAAGAGCAAACCGACCCAGAAGAATTCTATTTGATATTGCGCAAAGAATGTAGCAATTCCGGCAATGCCCAATATTGGCAAAAGGTTAACCAAGTAATGAGCGCAACATGAGACCATCGCGACTGTTGATGTTGTACCAGTGACACCTAAAATTTTTCCAGATCCGCGTCCGATTCGAACTAGATTTTTTAGGTGTACATATAGTCCGACTTGAATCCCAAATCCACCTGATAGACTTACAATAAAATACCAAAAATCTGAAAATTGGATTTGGGCAAAGTCCCATCCGGAAACTAATGTTAGAACTGCAAAATATAGTCCGAGTAAAATCAATCCAGAGAGAGCTCCGTAAAAAATCTGTTTTGCCATGTCATTGATTTTTATTGTCTATGTGAAACAGTTCGTGAAGTCCGCACCAACTTACAAAACTTTCAACAAGAGCTATCCATCCAACAATTAATACAAGTAAATTAGCCCATTCAGCGCCGAATTGCGGTGCAAGCGGACTAAGCCACCAAAATGCAAGTGCGAATCTCAAAACCCTATCAATTTTCCCTAAATTTTGTTTCATATATTTTTTGCGATTATTTATTAAATAATGTATATATCGCGATCAATTCTTTAATCGCCTTTTCGTTCCCATCATGACTTTTCATCTGATCTTTTACATGTGTGCGCAAATGGTTCTCAAGCACAAATGCATCAAGGCTTTTGAGCGACCTTTGAATAGAAAGTGACTGCGTCAGTAATTCTGGGCAGTACATCTCTTTCTCAATAGCCTTAATAAGACCATCAAATTGGCCGCGAATAATTTTTGCTCTGTGAATCGCGCGTTTTTTGAGTTTTTGATCCAACATAATAATAAAAATATCCTATACCCCTATACCCTATTTGTCAAGAGTGGTGTGGATAAGTATCGTATATGTTCGATCTAGAGTTGTTTTATAATTATTTACGTATGAAAAATATAAATTCACCAAATAATTGGTTCTCAAATTTTTCAGCCGGTTTAATTGGAGCTGTCGTTGTTATTTTGTTTATCGTTTCAGGCGGATTAAATGTTTTGCGAGATCAAGGCTGGCTTAAACAATCCAGCTGGACAGGCCAAGCAATTAGTGTGATTGCGATGGATGTTAGCGATGTTGTTGAACGAATAAATCCGGCCGTCGTCTCAATCATCGCTACAAAAGATGTTCCGGTTCTTGAACAGTATTTTGAAGATCCGTTTTCAGATATGTTTGGTGGAAATTCGCCGTTCAGTTTTCGAATTCCAAAATATCGCCAAAACGGCACTGAAGAAAAAGAAGTTGGCGGCGGTTCAGGATTTTTTATTTCATCAGATGGATATGTTGCGACAAATGCGCATGTTGTGAATGACGAAGAGGCGCAGTACACAATTTTTACAAACGACGGAACAAAATATGAAGCAAAAGTTGTCGCGATTGACGACGTTCTCGATATTGCGCTTCTTAAAATCGAAGCTAAAGATTTAGCGTTTCTCGAATACGGCGATTCCGACAAATTACGTTTAGGACAAGCCGTAATTGCGATTGGAAACGCGCTTGGCGAATTTAGAAACACTGTCTCAACTGGCGTTGTTTCTGGTTTGGCGCGTTCAATTGTCGCTGGAAGCAATGCCGGAACAACTGAAACTCTAGAAAATGTTATTCAAACAGACGCGGCAATCAATCCTGGGAATTCTGGCGGTCCGCTTCTTGATCTTTCAGGAAAAGTGATTGGTGTGAATGTCGCTGTTGCAAGTAATTCAGAAAATATCGGCTTTGCTTTGCCGTCAAACGCTGTAAAAAATTCTCTTGATTCAATGAAACAATTTGGAAAAGTTATTCGTCCGTATCTTGGCGTTCGATACGTTCAAATCAACGAGGCAATTCAGAAGCGAAACAATCTAACTGTTGATTACGGCGCGCTTGTTGTAAGAGGAGAACAAAAAACTGACCTCGCAGTGATTCCTGGTTCTCCTGCAGACAAAGCTGGGCTTGAAGAGTACGACATAATTTTGGGAATTGATGGAGTGAAAATTGATGATAAGCATTCGCTTTCATCTTTGATTAGAGAGAAAAAAGTTGGTGACACAATCAAACTCAAAATTTTGCATGATGGGGAAGAGAAGAGTGTTGAAGTTAAATTAGAACAACATTAGACCTGTTGCTAAATAATCATTTGTCCAAAATTCGCTCTTTCGGCGAAAAGTGAAAAAAAATTTCTCTGCTTAGCTCAGCTAAACTTCGAAATTTGTTTTTCTGCTTTTGACTCGAAATATCATAATTTTGTCCTAAATGATTATTTAGCAACAGGTCTAATAAAAAATGACCCTTGCGGGTCAGCGTACTTCGCGTACGATCGAGAGCTTCGCTCGTCCTCGCTTTTTTCGTGGTATATTCACGAAGAGTGTTCCAATTACTAAACAGACTGAAATGGCTTGTTGAAATGCCATTAGGTTGTAGCCTTGAATGAAGAACAACGCTCCAGATGAAACGTCCATTACGGCGATACCGAGATGGCCTCGCACGTCTCTGATTCCAAGCAAGTACGTCCCAAACAAGAAACCAACAGCCATTGCAATTTCTATCATTTGGGTTTGTGTTGTGATTCCTTGGAATTCATGTAAGCTGAATGGGAGACTGGTTGCCACAATGATACAAGTGGCAATTGTCGTTTTTTTTGCTGATTCTTTCCAGTTCATCGCAGTCATCAGGATATGAATAGCCGCGACAAATCCGCTTGCTAGTATGATTAACGATGCGATGTAGTTTCCATGGTTCAGAAACCAGAAGAAGATCGGCATGGATGCTGTCAAACAGAAAATCCAAGACAGCAAACGGGACTCTTTGCTTTTCATCTCGTCTTTGGAGAGTTCTCCAGAAAAGAGGAATGTTTTGCTTGAAAGGTACAATGATCCGCCTGTGATAAGTAAGAGCGCTTCCATCATTACCCCTTCAAGCTCGATCAACGACGAGCAGTGTGATCGTTTCGCCAATCGTGAAAGTGAGCGTTCGTTTTTCTCCGGCTTTTTTGTCGTTTTGAGGCCAGACGAACACGTCGCCGTCGAGCACTAGCCGCGGATCCGCTGTCTTTACAACAGCTTTGCGAATCGGCTGATTGTAACTCTCGCCGCGAATCCAGAATGGCATATGTCCAAACCAGACAAACGGAGATGCGAAAGCCAAACGCCTTAGAGTTCCCCAGTAAGCCGCGGCGTAGAATTCGTGCTGATTCAAAAGGCCTGCGAATGGCCGGCAAGACGCTAGAAGCTCCGGAATTGTGCTTAGCGCAAAACCTGTGTACGTCTTTTTTGCACAGATAGACGTGCCAAGAGTCAGTTCACCTTCAACCATATTGAGCCGTCCATGAAGTCTGCGGATTGTGTCGAACGCAACAGAGAGAATTGCGATGAGCACGATTCGCATAACTTTGAAAAATCCGCCTTTGCCAACACTTTCGTACCACTGCAGGATGTCAGCGATCACTCCGCCACCGACAACAGCCGCGTAACGTTTCGATTGCGTAATAGAATCGTGAACGCACACTGGTTGCCATTTTTTCCAAACGAGTTTGATCCTCTTTTCGAAAATCAAACCTAGGTTTTTGATCGGATCTTTGCTCGGAAGGCCGTGAAAATGAGTCATGTAGCAGAACTGGCCGCCACCGACGGAAACGAGAGCAGGCCGAATCTCTGGCAAACGCGAAGCGATCCAGTTGAGCACATTATTGAAAGTTCCGTCTCCGCCAACGACGTAGATAAAGTCAATTACGTGCAGGTGCGCTAGATTATCGAGCGCGACAATGACTTTGTCAGCGCCTTGAACGTCAATGATGTGCGCGTACCGTGAAAATCGGCCGCGCACGAGTTTGCGTATGCGCCGATTCTGGCGAAGCTGTCTTGCTTCAGGATTTACCACGATTACGTGCAACTTATCACCTCCGCCGTGTTATAATATAAACACGACTTTTGAACATTATCGCATTCTTTCGAAATATGCCAGCCTATATTCTCATTATTTTTATCGGCTTCGGTGGGTTTCTTCTTTCGCTCTACATCGCTCATAAAAAACGCCGAAAAACCGAACCATTTATCTGTCCACTTCGAGCGAGTTGTGTTGAAGTTGTTCACAGCGATTACGGAAAATTTCTTGGAATCAATGTTGAATATCTTGGAATTTTGTATTATGCAACCATTGCTATCGGATACGGTTTTCGAACAACATTGCCGATCTGGACACAGTCGTTTTCAGCCGGACTTCTTTTACTTTCCGTATTTGCGCTCGTGTTTTCTTTTTATCTTACGTTCATTCAAATTTTCACACTTCGTAAATTATGCACATGGTGTCTTGTTTCCGCTTTTTTGTGTTTGACTATTTTTTTGACTTCATTCATTGCATCTTTCTCGATTGTGGTTCCATTTTTATCACGAGCACATGAAACGATTTTAATTTTTAATGTGATTGGTCTTGCGCTTGGGCTCGGAGCCGCAACTATTGCAGATATTTTTTTCTTCAAGTTTCTCAAAGATTTTAGAATTTCAAGTTTGGAAGCTGGCGTTCTTAACACGTTTTCACAAATTATTTGGGTTGCGCTTGGAATTATGTTTATGATGGAACTCGGTTTGTTTATTCCGAACATGGGTGCACTCTCCAGCTCACCGGAATTTTTGCTTAAAGTAATTGTTTTGAGTGTGATAATTTTGAACGGTTCGTTTTTGAATTTATTTGTCGCGCCGCAGTTTGTGAAAATCCAATTTCACGAACCGCATTTGCATGAACCAGGTGAACTGCTTAGAACACGTCAGATTGCTTTTGTCCTCGGTCCGATTTCGCTTGTCTCGTGGTATACAGCTTTATTTCTGACAATGCGTCCGACTCTGCACTTTTCTTTTGAATTTTTATTGCAAATTTACGCCACCAGCCTCATTGTGGCGGTTATAATTGGACAGATTGTTGAACGACGTTTAGTGAAAAAAGCCCACCATTCACAATCTGTTTGATGATGTGTTATACTGTCGCGGCTATTCCAGGTAGGACAACAATGATTTGTCTTCTGACCTATTGGGCATTAGCGTTATTTGTACGACATCTTACGTGAGAAGTCGTACCAAAGTCAGTCAGAGAAATTCTAACAGATGTAAATATTATTGTTGTACTACCGGGTATGAAACAATTCATTTATTTTTTGCTAATCACACTTTCTCTTATTGGTTTTGGATGCGCCAGAAAAACCGCTCCGATTGTCGGTGTTGAAGAGTCACAAACCGGTCAGGTTGAGATTAACATTGAGCAGATTCTCTATGAGGCAAAACGCGACGGTTTGATTATGAATGATGCGGAAATTCTCGCGATGGCCAGCGCGAATGTTCTTCAAGAAAGCATTGGGAAAAATGTCGCCGCTGTTAATCAATATCTCAAAAACGATTTCAAAGGTTGGAATTCTGCCGCGCTTGCTGATGTAACTGCTGGCGGAAGTTTCGGCTTAGCGTTTTCAAAATTTGAAAAAGGTTCTTTCACTTTTGTCGCACAAATTGGTAACTTGCCAGAACTAGCGGAAGGTTCGCGCTACGAAGGCTGGATTGTTGAGCGCGGTGATTCAATGAAAGTTATGAGTGTTGGGGAAGCAAAAAAAAATGAAGATGAATTTATAATTGTTTATCGTGCGCCAAAAGATTTAACTGTATATAATTTTTTTGTATTGACACTTGAGTCAGATGAAAATCCTCTGCCAGACAAACACATTTTAGAAGGAATGATAAAGTAGTTATGCGTTTATTAAAAACATTTTTTCTTTTCACCCTTTTTTTTCCGCTGATAACAAACGCTGCTGATTCTGTTGTTCCGACAATGGAATCAACAGATTCTGTTTTGGTTAAAATGTTTGATGAATCTGTCGAAGTAGCGCTTGAATCTTCCAAACAAACAACCGACGGTTTGCGTTATATCAGCGCTGGGCCTCGATATTCAAATCCGCTTCGAGTTTATTATCGCGACAGTTATTTTGCGTCAGGGATGCTTCTTTTGCTCAAACCAGATGTAGTTCGAGATCAAATTTTACTGCTTGCGCGTGGAGTTGAAAAAAAAGGAACAACTCCAAGCGCGATTCCAGTTGACCCGGACGGAGTCATAATGCCGGTTTGGAAAGATCATTATGATTCAGGACCTTATTTTATAATGATGATTTATGATTATGTAAGATGGACTGGCGACATTTCAATTCTTGACGAACAAGTTGGCGACCGAACGATTTTTTCAACAATGGAAGATATTCTTACACATCTTGAAACGCTCGATAAAAACGGAAATTTACTTCCTGAAAAACCGGCTAATTCGCTTCAAGATTGGCTTGATTCAATTCCGCGTGGCGGAGAAGTTTTATATGACGAAGTTTTGTATTATCGAGCGCTTAGAAACATGACAGAACTGGCACAGTTTCTGGGCAAGAGCGCTCACGCAACTGTTTTTCATCGTCATTCACTTCTTGTTCGATATCAAATTAATGAAATACTTTGGAATGACGCTAAGGGTTATTATTTTGAACGTTGCGAAAATGGAAAATGCGAAGATCGTTTGACAAATGAATCATCTCTTGCTGTTTTGTACGATGTTGTTTTGCCAAAAAATCGCGAGCGATTGATGAAAAATTTGGAACAGTTGGAAACTAGGTACAATCCAAATTTAATGTATGGGACTTGGGGAGTTGTGAATGCGTATCCGGGATATCCAAATTCACGTACTTATTTTTATCAAAATATGACTGACTGGCCGTTTTTAGATGGAATGAATGCTGGGGCGCGGCTTAAATATGGAATTGGGGATTGGTATTTTCCAATGACGAGCTGGTGGACGTTTTTTGAAACACAGCGAGAGGAAGGCGAACGTTTGCCGGAGTTTGTGTCGCCGATTGATTTATCAGGCGGCCGTTCACAAGCTTGGTCAGTAAATCCAATTGTTTCGTTTATTCGATATGGTTTGGGAATTGATCCTGCGCTTGACGGAACTTACACAATCAGACGATCTCCGATTGGAAAAATAGAATTGAAAAATTTACTTGTTCGAGGACAAAGAATATCAGTGAGTGCGAAATAAAAACGACTGCCTATTTGGCAGCCGCTTTTTTAATACGAATCGCTTTTTGTTTTCGATTGCTTGCGAGTTGAATCTTGCGATCTTTTTTCCATTGTGTTCGAACTTGTTTTCTTTTGCCTGGCATAGTGTATTTGGTTTTAGGTTTTGGGTGTTGGTAGTCCACGGCTTCAGCCGTGACTGTATTGGAAATAATACTCGCTTCTCCGCTTCTCGTCAAATGGACAAAAAAATGAACCTCCGCTGACAGCGTGTCAGACAGAGGTTCGAGAATGATGGCTACTTGGCGAGTGACGCGTCGTAGCCAGGACAGCCAGCATTTCGGTAACCGATGCTTTCGCACCAGGCCAGAAAGTCGGTCAACTGGCGCGCGACTTCCTCTGGCGGAATCTCGACCTTCCCGCTGAGCGGACAGCCCA
>JACQXU010000001.1:0-21956 GCA_016208545.1 Candidatus Uhrbacteria bacterium
AGAAAAGTTCGCAACTGTGAAGGATTTTGCGATTCCAACGCCTGGCGTGTTTCAAGGAGGTCGCAATTTATGTACTTGCCGGCGCGCGCTTTTAAAATCTCCCTTACCAGAGTGGTTTTTCCAACCTGTCTGGCGCCGTAAAGGACAATTATTTTAGCTGTGTTAAGAGAATTTTTAATAGAGGTTTCAATTTGTCGATGAATATACACAGTGATTTTATTAAAAAACAGTATTCTTAATACTAATTATAGTATAAAAAATAGGATTTGTCAATAGATTTATCCACAAAATAGAGCCGCTCCCCAAGGAAACATAACAAGATAGTTGTGTTTCATTGGGGAATGGTTCCCAATTAGAGGAGGCTCCAATGTTGGAGCTGGTTTTCTTGACCGTCGCGTTGGCGGCGGTGGTGGTTGCGGTACTGCTGAAGTACCGCGACCTTTACAAGCAGGGGTGCTCAACCATCCTTGAGCTCCGGAAGGAGCTCAAGGACGAGAAGGCGAAGGTATGGACCTTCGCCGGCGTCTGCTTCTCTGGGGTCACCGTGACCCCGACGTTGGAGCAGGCAAAGGTGGTCGAGAGTGAACTCTCGACCACCTTGGACGCGGTCAGGAAGTTCCTGGCCGCGTTGGATGCCGCCGCGGCCAACCCCACCGCAGTGCGGGAGGACGTGAGGATGAGCCTCCGCCTCCAGTACTACAACAAGCAGGGGGAGTACGCCGATGCCCGGGCAGCTGACTGGCAGCTACCCGGGTACGGATGGTATGTGGCAAGGTTTTGCCACACAGACTGTCCGTGCAACATCATCCTCCCAACCGGGGAAGATGAGGCGGAGGCGCGGCGGCTGGCGGCCGAACAGGGGCCGTTTATCTGCTCGTGCGGCAACTACCTCACCGAGGTGGTTTGTCGGCATGGGCATTACAAATGGTAAAACAACCCACCCTGCAACACGCGTAAGCAGGGTGGCAGAACGAAAAACGCGAGTTCAGCCGTTTGCCAGTGTCGTTAAAACTGGCTTCCGACTGATGTCGGAATACGTTCTTTGAAAGTTTGCACTTGGTGGGAGCGTTGCGATTGCACATCGCCTCGCTCCCCACTTCAATTGGAATCTTAAAAAGTTTGAGGTTTGAATTGAGGTGGTAATCAAAACGACTTGGCCAGAATTCCCGCCCACCAAAGAGGGCGGAAATGGACGGCACAGTCAAAATGTTTTTCCGTTTTCATTACCGCCCAATTCAAAACATAGGCCTCTTTTGGCCGGTATGTTTTGATAAAAGCTAAAAGACCAGCGGGGATATTTTCGCAATTGCCGCCTTTAATTTCAAATGGTGTGGCATCGTGCCCGGACTTGATTATTATATCAACCTCTTGTCCGGTTTTTGTCCGCCAAAAATGGAGCGGATGAAGAAAATCATCTGTTTGCTTGAATAGTTCATTGGCGACAAAATTTTCCGCGATGTAGCCAAATTCATTGGTGGCTGGCAAGACTGAGTAATTTTGCAAGAGAAGATTGCGAAGCCCCAAATCGTCTAGGTATATCTTTGGATTTTTTACTAACTCTTTGGTTTTGTTGGTGAAAAAAGGTCTGACCAAACGGATGATAAACATATGTTCTAGCCAGCCGACGCGATTAAGCAGAGCAGTGCGTCCCATGCCCGAATCAGTTGATATGCGGCTGATGTCAAATATGGAGCTACTGTTGCTGGCCAAAAGCATAAGCAGTTTGCGTGTTTGCACCGGGTCGGCGGCGCGATTGAAATGCTGAATGTCGCGCGTGATGAACGAATTAACCAATTCATTCAGTAGGGAAGCTTTGGCCGAGTTATCCATTGTGTTCGCCACTGCCGGATAGCCGCCGTAAGCCATGTAGCGCAACATTTCTTGATTAGCGGTTTCAATTTCAGAGGCGGTGATTTGCGACGCCGGATTATTGTGGATAGTTGTGAACAGACGGTTTAATTGTTCATTTTGATTCCAATCGGCAAATTCAGCAAAGGAAAGAGGCCAAACATTGATCACTTGTTTGCGCCCGGCCATGCTTTCATCAATCGCCACCCACCAGGACAACGAGCCGGTCGCCAGACATTTGATATGCGGATAATGGTCGTGGATTACTTTAAGGGTAGAACCGATAGTTGGAGACAGTTGAAATTCGTCAATAAAAACATAATGCTTTTCAGAGGCATTTAATGGCAAACGAGACAGGGCTTTAGTTTGATCGCGCCAAATTTCCAAATCAGTTGATTGTTCAAGGTCAAACCAGTGGATAGAAGATGAATTGACTCCGCGTTCAGCCAGTAGTTTTTCCCGCACCATTTGTAAGAGCGTTGTTTTCCCGACTTGGCGCGGGCCGGTAAGTAAGTCAATGTTTGGTGAATCAATTTCTTCCCATATTTTAGCCAAAATAAACCTATTTTTCATAAATGAGTATAGGATATTAAATTAGTAATACTATTTTAGTGTAGCATATTAAAATAGTTTAGTCGATGGATTTATTAACAGTTCTATTTTCACATCCAGTTCAAATGTAGAGACTATTTTTGTGAGACGAGGCCACAACCTCTCTCGCTGGCCGAGTCTTACCTATTTTGGTCAACTTTTGAACTGGAGTTGAAAGCAGAACTCGATTATAATAGGTCTCTTATGTTTCGTATTGCGTCGTTTTCACAAAAGTCAGATACAGAGTTTTTTGATGTTTGGATTGGGCGAATCAGCACTGATCAAAAATTGTATGATCACGCTGAAGCGATACTGCATGCGGCCGCGACAGCCGAGCCGCTTGTCGCTGATTCTCTTCACACTCCACAAGACATTAGATATCACGCCGAAGGTCCGTTTGTGCGTGATCATTTGCGTTTAATGCTTATGAGTTTGTACGCAATAGTC
The DNA here is from genome assembly GCA_016208545.1 of Candidatus Uhrbacteria bacterium. Taxonomy (GTDB): domain Bacteria; phylum Patescibacteriota; class Patescibacteriia; order UBA9934; family GWF2-40-263; genus JACQXU01. The sequence continues at coordinate 2,887 of JACQXU010000001.1, forward strand.
GAAGGTAAAATGCCACTTTCCGAAATTGAAGAACTGCGACGTTTGAAAGGATATGAATATGAAGTTGAAGAATTGGAAGAACTTTTCAAAGCAGAGGTCGCATGGTTTGAAGCATTTATTTTGTGTCATGATGCGGCAAAATGGGCGACTGTCACGTTCAAGTCACCAGAAAATTCTCGCGGAGCAGAACTTGGATTTAACCAAACTCTAACTTATGAACCAGATGTGGATTTAGCAGAACGCTCGCGAGTGCGCTCTGCTTATTTGGATTTATTCGAGTCATTTACTCGTCAGCATCCGAATGAATCACAGCGTGAAATTCAATCTCTTTTTTATCTCACATACGAAATTGATGTGAAATATCCGCATCACGATCACATGATTCACTCTCCAGTTTATCACGCGCTGTTTGAACGATTTGCGATCGCGCATGAACTCACAGATGTTCACGCGGCAATGCTTGAGGATATAATTAGCCATCATTTGTCATTTAAAAAATTTGCAGACGCGGCAGTGGGCAATATGAATCCGTTTGTGCATTTGGCGCAAAGAAAAGGTTACGATTCTGATGATTTTGTTGACTTCATTCAAGGCGCGATTTTTTTAGATTTTGTGTGTGGATCAAAACGGCTTTCAGCTCATGGATATTGGCACGAGATTTCAATGCTTGTTAATGCTTTGAAAGCCGAACATGATGTTGATCCAATGCAACGCGCGGAAAAAATTCACGCGCGTGAAGAGCAAGAGCACAAACAAAGAAATTTATTGTTTCGCGAAGTTGGACTCGATGGAATTTCGCTTATGGATGTTCTTCAAATGGAACCAGGACCTGCGTTTGGCCGCGCGCTCAAACAAGTGCAATCAGCAGTTGTTGGTCAAGCGCAAATGCCGGTGTTTGGGAAAAAAATTGATGAAGAAATTGAGCGAAGAGCAGGAGAGTTTTATAAAAAATTGTTTAAGACCGGAGAGTGACTATGATCGTATCAATCGAAGGAACAATTACATATCATGGCCTGGGTTTTGTGATTGTTGAAACCGGCGTGATTGGATACAAAATTGTTTTGCCAGAAGATGTTGCGCATTCACAGCAAGGACAAGTTAGATTTTTCACGCATGAAATCATTCGCGATCCAGATCACGAGCTTTTCGGATTTTTGTCTATCGAAGCGCTCGAGTTATTTTGGAAATTGATCGGAGTTTCCGGAGTTGGGCCGCGTACAGCGCAGAAAATTGTGTTTGCTGACACTGTTGAAAAAATAAAAGAGAGAATAATGGCTGGCGATTTGTCGTCTTTGACGAATGTTCCGGGCATTGGTAAAAAGATAGCGCAGAAAATTATTCTTGAACTCAAAGGCGCGCTTGCGCAAGAACCTGATTTTGCCGCATTCGACAGCGACGCTGTTGAAGCGCTTGTGTCGCTTGGATATTCTCGCAAAGACGCAGAACGTGTGTTGAGCGGTGTTTCTGGCGAGACAACGGAAGAAAGAATACGCGCGGCACTAAAGATGTTGGGGAGATAATCACCTGTCGTCTGTGCTGTAGAGACAGACGGGACGACTTTAATAAAATGACTAATTTCAAATGCCAAATAACGAATGAATGACTAATGACTAATTTTACATTTATTCATTAGATATTCATTTGACATTCGTCATTAGACATCTGACATTTTCAAGCGGCGGTCAAGAACAGAGGAACCGAGTGGTAGATTGGAAAGCTCATCATTATGTGGAAAAGAGTTGAAGAATTTGAAAAAGAAAAATGGAATGAGTTTGTGAAAAAGAACGGCCCGCAGTCGGGCCGATTTTTGCAATCGTGGGAGTGGGGAGAGTTTCAAAAAGCGGTTGGAGAAAAAGTTGAGAGATTTGTTTGTGATAATGGTGTTGCGAGTGTGATAATTCGTACGACACCTGGATTTGGAAAATATGCGTATTGTCCGCGTGGTCCGATTATTGAAGACGATTTTTTTTCTGTTATTAAAGAGTTGTCGGAAATTATTGATCCAATTATTTTTTTCCGATTTGAATTGTTGACATCTTTTCACAGGGGTGAAGAAGTGTCAACACATAAAACCAATAAAACTTTTCATAAAACCATTGATCTACAACAAAGCATTGATCTACAACCGTCTCACACATGGATCACACAGCTTGAGCTTTCAGAAGAAAAACTTTTTGAATCATTGCATAAAAAAACTCGATACAACATCGGTCTTGCACAGCGTCACGGAGTTGAAATACGATTTAATGAAATTGATTTTGATTCTGTGTGGCCTATTTTTATTGAAACTGGATCGCGTGGTGAATTTCGTCTGCATCCAAAATCGTACTATCAAAAAATGCTGAAGACCATCAACACAGATGACTGTCGAACATTTTTAGCCGTTGCAATGTTTGAACAAAAACCGATTGTTGTAAATCTGATGTTGGATTTTGGAGGAGTTAGAACATATTTGCACGGCGCTTCATCACATAAATATCGTTCACTTATGGCTCCGCATTTTTTACACTTTGAACTTATTAAAGATGCAAAGCAAAAAGGACTTTCATTTTATGATTGGTGGGGAATTACGCCGTCTGATCAGCCAAATCATCCATGGGTAGGAATTACACGTTTCAAAAAATCATTTCCAGGACGTGAAGTTGTTTATACTGGAACTTATGACTTGGTAAGAAAACCGTTTTGGTATAGAGTCTACTGTCTCGCACGGAAGTTGCGTAGAATGTCCTCATAGCTCAAATGGATAGAGCGTGAGCCTCCGAAGCTCGAGATCGAGGTTCAATTCCTCGTGGGGACACCAAAAAATAAACCAGCACAAACGCTGTTTTTTGCTGATCTTATTGACATTTAAACGTTTTTGGTTTACTTTATGTTTCTTCCAGTTATACTGGAAGGGTGCTCTATCCAAGGAAAGGAAGTGAATGGATGGGCAAAAAGGGACGAGGAAGGGGTTCGATCACGATCGTAGAACCGACGGCTGTGAAACCAGTCGAAGCAACAGGGCCAGTCGTTGCGGAGCCAGCTCCAGTTGAGCCGGTTCCAGTAGCTCCGTACAGAATCAACATCGTTCAGTCAGACAAGGCAAATCCGAGCTTGGAAATGACATGGTGTCTTTCACCTGAACTTATGCAGAGGCTTGCAAGCGAGATGATTCACAACTCGTTCCTTTTCATCGTCGTTGTGAAAAAAGGACCGTCTGACGCTGTGACAGAGATCGATCGACAGCTTGTTCCACTCAAGCAGGGTGGAACGCGCCTCGAGTTCTATTCGTCAGGCAAGTTTAAGATCTTTACAACTGTAGTGAAGGCAAACACAGAACAAGATTCCGTTGGTCAGTATGCTGCTTTCGAAAGCATCAAGCACATTACTGACTTGGATCGAATGATCATGGAAGGTGCGAGGCCTAGCGTTAGACTTGTTGAATTAATCTCTGGTCGTCATGATTACAAGAGAACATTTGCGTTTTTGGTTGTGCCGGGTTTCGACGAGAATGAGGTAAACATCGATTCGGAGTTCTTTGCGCCGGATCCTCCAGCATGGCTCGCGAAGTGGGCGAATCTCTGGTTTGAAGGACGAGAGAGAAATGAGTGTCATCTTCGCAGGCGTATGATGACTGCCTTCACGATCCAGCCGCCGGCGGTCTTGCTCTGGATTCTGCTTCGCGCAGTCTGTGGAGCAATCTACGCTCTCACTCTCGCGCTTATTGGCTGGCGATGGATTTCGCTTGTGCCAATCTTCCGGCCATTTGCTTTCGACCTCAAGCACATCAACTCGCACTGGACTTCGCGTTCGATCGGAATGGCAGAAGGATACTGGACAGCTGGAATAACAAAAAAAGGAAAGGACGGGTTCTTCGACTATCCTTTGATCCTGCGTATTCTGCTCACACCGCTTTCATGGATCATCCTTGGAAGCCTCGCGTACTTCCTTGTCTATCGCTATCCGGAAGCAGGAATTTCTTTGGCAAATATAGCTGGATTGTTTGCACTGGTTGGTGCGTTTAGCTTTCTAACTTTCTTGATCGGAGCCTATGTGATAAATAGGTTCTCCAAAACAGCTGACGATAGATACAAACGAAAAGAAGCTCGTCAAAAGGCAAAAAATCAGGCGAGCGTTCAGCGCGATCAAGCGCGAATCAAACGAAACTTCGTTGAACTCACGTGCGGAGCCGGTGGCCCAGAAGACGGGCATCTAAGCTCTCTTCCGCCTCGTCATCGAACTCTCTATGTCAGATTTCTTGCTTTGAAGGGCCGCGTATGCCGACCTTACGCTAGAGGCTGACAGTCTAGAGCTCACCCAGAGCTCTTTTTTTATTTACTAACTATTCCTTTTCCATTTGCAAATTCATCGTTTGACAGTTCTGTTGTGAGAACAGGAAGACTTGAGTTCATTTCTGTTTTTGTGATTGAATCTATCGCTTCGAGCGTTGTTTGATTTGAAAGTTTCACAAATTTTCCAACGTCTTGCGACTTTGGAGTGATAGATACATCAAACCACGCCTGTGCATTTTTAATTTCAATTGGCAATTTGGAAATTTGCCAGCGCACTTGGCGCGTTGTTGAATTGAAAATTAGCGTTCCAATATCTTTTGCTGAATTTTCTTTCCACGAAACGTCTTGCGGAAGAATCGTCGAAACCTCGACGTTTTCAAGTTCGTGCAAAGAATTGTTGAGCGTCCAAAAAATACGATACGTTGTTGTCTCTCCGACACGCGGAGGCAATGGCCCTGATCCGAACGGAGTTCCATCTTCAGAAAAATATCTTGCCTCGGAGGTCAACTTAACATTTGAGTTTACGGAAACAACAATCGGTGTTGCGTCAATTGTGTGCGTGCTCGCGACTGATCCAATTTTTTCAACATTCATCGAAAGCGCGATCGTAAATTGGTCAGATTGGTTTGATGAAAGCGATCCAACAATCGGAAGTGTGAAATCTATCACTCCTTCTTTTCCTGGTTTAATTTTTGAAAATTCTTTATTTACATTTTTATCCCAAACAACAATTGAACCTGTGAGCTTTCCGTCTGAAAGATTGGCTTTTTCCCAGTCAATCGGGATAGATTTTTCAGATTTAATTTCAAGCGTAAATTTGACGCCTTCGACCGATTCTGTTCCCGGGTTTTTGTAATCAATTGAACCGCGAAGCGACTCACCTGTTTCAATTGTTTGATCTTTATCAGAGCCGTTAATGATTAAATGGAAACTTACTGCGCCTCCTAAAACATCAGTTTTCACTTCAGTTTTTGTTTGTTCATAAAAATTTTCTTCATCCATAAATCCAACTTTTGTTACAACTGACAATTCTCCGGAAGCTGTTGAAGTGAATGCGCCAGTGAAACTGATTTCCATAAGTTTTCCAGGTTCAAGCGTTGCAATTTCCCAAAACGGTTCATCTTTTTTCATTTCCGGTTTTGAAGACGAAATTGTAAAATCAGCCGGCAGATTTGGAAGAACGCGCAAATTAAACACGGATTGTTTTCCAGTGTTTGTGAGATTCAAAACGTACGTTACAGAATCGCCGGCCAACGCTTTCTCAGGGCCGGTCATTTTCATTTCAATCGCTGACGTTTTAATTTCTATGCTTTTATTTTCAATTTTTTGAAAATCGGAATTGAAATTCGCAGGTTTGTAGGTGAACAGCGTTTGAATTTTTTGCACACTTGGAACTTCTGACAAAAATACACCTTTGACAATAATCGCGCCGTCGGATCCCGGAGTGAGTGAACCGATTAGCCATTGAGTTTCAGATGTTGGATCAGGAATGGACGATGCAATATGAAAACTGGCAGGAAGATTTAGTTTCAGATTAAGCGAAGCAATCGGAACACGTCCGGTGTTTTCATATCGAACAGTAAAAGATGTTTCTTCTCCAGAGCGAACGTTTTTTTCTGTTTCTATTTTTACATCCAAAGTTTCTTGTTCGTCGAAAAGTCCATTCGTTAAGAAAAAAAATCCAGACCACGCAACAACTGACAAAACTGCCAGAATTAAAATAATTTTAATTAGGAATTGTGTTGTGGCAGAGCGTTTGCGGTGAGATATTCGTGTTAAATCAGGAAGTTTTCCATCGCGAGGAGCATAAATTGCGCGCAATTCTTTTTTTATGTCGCGCGCAGTGTGTCGTTTATTATGTCGATTCATAATTCTTCAAATAGCGCGCCAAAAAATCCATCCACATTATTATCAAAAGTTGTTTGAGTAAGATCGCTGGATTCCCAAACCGATTTCAAATTTAATGGAACAGAAATTCTAACAGAAGTTTCGCGATCAATTACTCCTGACTGTTTTTGAATCGTGAGCGAGTAAGATTTTGTTTGATTAAATCCAACAAATTCTTTTATACGTTTTGTGAATCCAGTTTTTTCGTCGAACAGCTCGTCAGGCAAACGATACGAAAATTTTACGAGTGAAGTTGTGCCTGGAAGAGTTTGTACCCAGTTTCCGAAAACCGTTTTTCCATTTTCTTCGTAAATATCTGTTCCACTTTTTTCATCTTGTTTTTCTCCTGCGATCGCAAACTGCAAGTCATCGTCTGTTTCCCACTTTTCGTCTGGCTGTTCAAACAAGCGAGCGTCTGGAATAGTAAATCCTTCCGATGACAAAAGTTTGCTTCCTTTTGGAACATACAATCTCAAATAATCAACGTTGTTTACTCCTGTGAAAACAAGACCTGGAATTCCGTGATGAGTTCTTTCGATTGTAATCGTGTTGATGATCGAACCATTATCCTGAATTTCAACATTCATGTTTACTCGCTCTTCGATCACTCCGTCTGTTTTTCCTCCGCCTAAATTTGTATCAACGACCATGAGATAATCATTTGAAGACGGCAGAATAGATCCGCCCCAATTGTTTTTTAAGATTTCACGTTCTAATGTTTCATCAGCGAAAAATAGTTGAATATCTTTTTGCGCGAGTCCTGTTCCAAGATAATCTGCAAGACGCAGGAAAATTTCCGGTTCGGATTCGAGCGCTCGTTCAATAAGTTTTGGCACGAGGTCTCCTATAAATTGTTTTGGACGATTTTCCACTTTGTCATATTCTACTTCAACAATTTTTTGTGTTTCAAAAACAAAATTTTCTTCATCAATCACGCGGCTATACTCTTCCATTTCAATTGGCCCCAAAAGACCGATGAGTTTTGCGACGTAAGTCGCGTTGATCGCGATCACTCCATCAACACTCGGGCCGCCTGCATCATTGTAAAATTCCATCATCTGCCGCGCACTGGTTGGAAAATCAGGAAACCAATTCGCATCCTGAAATTCCCAGCGCGCTTTGAGAATTTGGAGCGGTTTTGGCGCAACAAGCGATCGCGTTAGACTTCCTTGTAGATCGTATGTGCCTCCGCTTGGAATTGTTAGTTGTTCAAGAATGCCGTCATGCATTTTTATTTCAGCAAAACTTCCCATGAATCCTCCTGTTGGACGAATTTCTGTGTTGTTTTGGAAAATTAAGAGATACCGTTTTGTTCCGTTTTCACCCAAGATATTTGCCGCAATGTCTGACAACTTTTCAAATTCAGTAAGTGAATTTACAAGCGCTGGCAAACTATTTTTTGTTTGTTCAAAAAGCTGGCGTTCATTTTCTGGAATCGCATCTGTTTTGATTTTTGTTAGTTCTTGTTTTGCTTGCGTGATGTGCGGTAAAGCCGATCTCAAATAAGACTGCAAAATACGAATGTGGGAAACCGGTGTTGGATTAACTTCGCGTGAGAGAGCGTCAAGCGCGTCACTTATACGTTCTCCCGCGGTTGTGAGCTCTTCTCCAGCTTTTAGTAAACTGTTTGCCGCAGTGAAATTTTTGTTTGTGGTTGGGAGCGCTGAAAGAATGAAAGACGTGCCAATGCCGAGTTCGGAGATCGTTTGTTTTGCGTTTGCAAAATGCGTTGAAGCGCGAGAAAACGCCAAGTTCGCGCCGGTCGTTTCACGCACGAGTGTTGCGTTTGTTCCTTCTTTCAAAAATGAAAAAGCTGTTTTTGATGAGTTTTCGATTTGTGTTTTTGTTTGCTGAAGTTGAGACACGACATTCATTGCATGAAGCGGCAAAACAAAAATAAACGAGATGAGCACGAACGCGCCAATCGGACGCAAAGAAAAGCCAAAAGAGACTCGTTCAACTTTTGTCCCATTAAGTTCAACCAATTCACTTTCTTCAGTTTCTCCAACTTCTCCAGCTTCTTTAACTTCTTCAGCCTCTTCCTCTGGAATATCAAAGTATGAAAAGATATTTTCAGGTGCTGGTTTTGGAGAAAATGCGTTTGGAGGAATGGAAGGGTTGAGCTTGTAAATGGAAGAAAAGGACGAAATGGAAGAAAAGGACGAAATGGAGGAAACTTTACGAGGGATAAAAGATGGTTTTTCTTCTCGTAGTTGTTCGATTATATCAGAAGGATAAAGTTCAAGAGATGGTGTTGGGTTTTGGTTTTTAGGTTTTTGCAGTGGAATATCGAGCAAGAAATTCAAATTGATCCGCGCTCCTTGTTCCATTATTTCTTCAGGTGTTTGAACTGTCTGTTTCAAGTTGATAACAAAAGGAGAAAGCGCGTGTGTTCCAAAAAAAATTTCTGGATCTTGTGAAATTATTTTTGGTTCTAAAATCACAAGCGCTTTTTTGCGTGTGCGTTTTTTTGTTGCGAGTTTTGTTGTGCGTTTTTTAACCGGCACATTTTTCAATTCGTCATTGCGAGGAGTCAGACGACGAGGCAATCCTTATTTCATTATATATATTCACAGTTTCTATTGCCATTTTATCCCATGAATATCCTTTTACTTGTTCGTTGCCGCGTTTTATTAGTTCTGCTTTTAAAATTTCATCATTCAACACTTTCGAAATAACATTTGCGATTTTTTCAGGATCATCTTTTGGAAAATACACAGCCGCTTCACCAAGAATCTCACTTAGTGACGGAATGTCTGAACATGCAACAGGCGTCGATCTTTCCATTGCCTCAAGTGGCGGAAGTCCAAAACCTTCGATGCGGGAAGGGAAGACGTAAAGTTCAGCTTGATCGTAAAGCTCTGCAAGTTTTTCGTCCGAAGGGTTTTCTTCAAAGTGTACAAATGAGGCCGTTTCAAGTGAGTTCGATTTTTGTTTTAGCCTTTTGAAAAACACATCGTTTCGTCCGGCAATCACGAGATGCAGATTCGGAATTTGTTTATGTAGAATAGAGAAAGCAGAAAGCAGAGTTTCGAGATTTTTGTGTGGATAGCAATTTCCGACGTAGAGAATATAATGGAAAGGTTTTAGGTTTTGGGTTTTTGGTTTTGGGAGTGAAGTTATACCTTCGTAAATCACTTTGATTTTATCTTCTGGAACATTTGGGAAGTGTTTGAGAATATCATTTTTTGTTGATTGTGAAACCGCGATTATTTTTTTCGAGGATTGAATAGCATGCTCGAGGACTTTTTTGAACCCGATATATTTCAAAGCGTAAATCCATGGATGTTTTGTTGTTGCGCGAGCTGAACGAGGCTCTTCAAGCAAAATAAGATCGTGAATTGTGACAACAAACGGTGTTTTAAGTCCGATCGGGACATTCCAATGCGGAAAATGCACGAGATCCAGTTTTTGTTTATCAATAAGCGGCGCAAGAAAGAATTGTTCTTTGAATGTGTACCAGTGGATGGGGGTAGTAATGTAGTCTTGGAGTCTTGAAGTTATGGAGTCTTGGAGTAAGTCATTTGATGACTTTGTGATTCCGACTCCACGACTTTGTGATTCCGACTCCACGACTTTGTGATTTAATGACTTTTCCAACACAAACAAAACATAGCGGTTTTCATGATCGATTTTTAGTAAATTATCTACCAACCGTTCAACATATCGACCCAAACCACCGCCTCCCACTTCAGGACCGTACATTCTTGCGTCAATACCAATTCGCATGACACTATTATAGCAATGATTCGAAAATTTCCAAAGTCTGTTTTGCTGTTTTTAGCCACGAAAAATCTTCGGCTCGAGCAAGACCTTTTTCTTTCAAATATTGTTGAAGCGGTTTTGAACCCAAAAGTCCGTGCAGAGCTTCGGAAATGTCAGCCGGATTATATGGATCAACCAAAATCGCGCTATCTTGCGTGAGTTCCGGCAAAGAAGATGTGCTGGTTGTGATTACCGGAGTTCCGCTTGCCATTGCTTCAAGAACTGGCAATCCAAACCCCTCATAAATTGACGGCCAAGTTAGAACAGATGCTGAACGATAAAGCGCTGGACGATCTTCATTTGGAATATATCCAATATGATGAATCCATTGACTTACATCTTTTTTCCAAAGTCTGTGGCGAAGTTGAGTTGACTTCCATCCCCATTTGCCAACAAGAATCAAAGATAAGTCGTCGTTATATTTGTTTCTGTAATGTTTAATTCCTTCAATAAGACCAAGTATATTTTTTCTTGGTTCAAGAGTGCCGACGAACAACGCAAAGTTTTTTGGAAGTTTTAGACGTGAGCGAACGCCGTGATCTCGAGCTTCCATTTTTGGTGAAAACAAAGGATCAATCCCATGAGGCACAACTGAAATTTGTTTTTCAGGTTTTTGAAAGATGTTTATAACGTCTTGTTTTGTTGAAGTTGAAGGTGTGAGAATGTGCGCGGCAGTTTTAATGAGTTCGTTTGGCCGTACTGCTTTGTGCCAAAGTTTCATTTTTTTGGAATAAAATTCAGGAAACAAATTCCATGACAGATCATGAATTGTTAAAACAGTTGGAATGTCAGTTGGAATAGAAGTGATGTTTAAGTTTGGGAGAAAAATAAGATCAATAGAATCCCGAACATTCCAATTGATTGTTGGATGATGAAGAAAAATTGTGCGGAGATTTAAAAGTTTGTTTGGTTGGTTTATATGGACAAATGATACATTTTTGGTTGTCTCAAACGCAGGCTGAAGCCTGCGGCTACCAGAAGAAAATAATATGTATTCATTCTTTTTATCAATTTCAAAAAGCGCATGAAGGAGCTGTTGTGTGTATTCCCCCACGCCGCTTTGTTGTGGCTGATTCAGATGTCGAATATCGACAAGGACTCGCATAGAATGGCTAATTTTAAATGTCAAATGACAAATGAATGACTAATGCTTAATGACTAATTTGAAATTTAATCACTAGACATTTATTTGACATTCGTCATTAGACATTTGACATTCAACATATTCCTTCAGCTCTTTCTTAAACCTCTCTCTTCCAAACTGATCCGCGTGCTGTTTGATTTTGTGTGGATCGAATTTATTTGCGTCAAATCGAATCAAATGATCCGCAAGTTCTTCCCATGTTTGAGTTTCGATAAATTCACCAGTCACTCCTTCGACAACTGTTTCAACAGCTCCGCCTTTTTTGTACGCGATCACAGGCCTTCCGCTTGCCATTGATTCAACAGGTGTTATTCCAAAATCTTCTTCTTGAGGATGAATAAATGCCAGAGCGTCTGCATAAAGATCATGTAAATCATCGTCTGAAATTTTACCGAGAAAATTGACATTGAATTTTGCTTGTTTACGCAAATCTGCTTCAACAGGTCCGGATCCGAAAATTTTAAGTGGAATTCCTGTTTTGTTGCACGCATCAATCACCAGATCAAATCGTTTATACGCGACAAGTCTTCCGCCAGTTAGAAAATAAGTTTTAGGTCTAGGTGAAATGTGGAAACGATGTGTATCAACCGGAGGAAAAATCACATGCGCGTTTTTTCGATAATATTTATTGATTCGTCCGCGAACAGTTTGTGAATTTGCTACAAAATAATCAACACGATCGGCCGCTTGTTTGTCCCACATTCGCAGACGTGAAAGAACTGGCGGGAGAATTGATTTTATAAATCGCGGTACGTGTAACTCTTCAATATAACTGTTTGTATCACTCCAGAGATATCGAGTTGGAGTGTGGCAATAACAGATATGAGTTGTGTTTGGGTGTGTGAGCACTCCTTTTGCAAACGCACTCGTTGAGGAGACGACAACATCGAAGTCAGACAAATCATGATGTTCTGTCGCGGTTGGCATTAGCATTATGTACCACTGATATTTTTTTAGTGCGAGCGGCATTTTTTGCAAAAAGGATGTTCGAATATCGCGATTTGCCAAATGTGGAAATTTTTGTGGATCAAAAAATAGGGCGAATGTTGGAGCATCCGGCCAGATTTCCTGCATAACGGCGAGCACTTTTTCCGCTCCGCCGTCTTGGATGAAATAGTCGTGAACCAAAGCGATTTTCATGCCACGATCCTATCAATGATTCTGGGTTTTGACAAAAATGCGGTCAAGAACAGAGTATAAATACGATCGTCAGTACGCGCCTTTTCTGAAAATCACAACAAACGGTGTTTTGAGTAAAATGTAAAAATCAAGCCACGGATTCCAATGTTCAATATAATAAGTATCGAGTCGCACTTCATCTTCAAAATCAAGATCAGCTCTACCAGAGATTTGCGCCATGCCGGTTATGCCTGGTTTTATAGTGTGAACTTTTTTGTGTTCTGGACGATACTTTTCAACTTCTTCTGGCAAATGCGGACGCGGTCCAACAAGCGACATTTTACCAAAAAGCACAAGAAAAAATTCCGGAAGTTCGTCAACTGAATATTTGCGAATGAACTGACCAACGTTTGTGATCCGAGGATCGTTTTTTATTTTGACAAGCGGCGTGCCTTTTCGCGTGTCTTTGTCAGCGAGCTCTTTGTAGCGCATTTGGTGCGTGTTTGGAATCATTGAACGAAATTTGAAATACCGAAATGGTTTTCCATCTTGGCCAATACGCATTGACGGCATGTTTTTATCAATTTTTGAAAATAAGATTGGTCCGCGAGAATCGAATTTGATCGCGATCGCTGTCAAAAACATTATTGGCGAAGTTATAAGAATTAAAACAAGCGCGCCAACAATATCAAACAGCCGTTTGTAAATTGCTCCCCATCCGTCGAGTGGAGTTTTTTGAACTTCAATCACAGGAATGCCTGCGTATGTGTGATTGATTGATCTTCCAACAGCTGTTGCAAAAAGATCAGCTGAATATCTAAATCCCAAATGTTCACTGTCAGTTAGCGCGATCAGTTTCCATGTTGTTTCGCGGTCAGCTTGAGGATCAGCCAAAGCAACTTCGTCGATTTTGTCGTTGTGTTTTAATTTTTGAATTCGTTTTGCAATTTCATCATCAAATGTTTTAAATTGTTCAATAACTTGAAAACCTAGGCGCGATTTATTTCCAAATTCTGAAATAAGCGAACTAGCGGTTGGATTATCACCAATCACGACAATGCGATGTACTCCTATTCCAAGTTTAAGAAGTGAGCGTTGCAGACCGCGAATAACAAGACGTGAAAGCGCGACAAAAAAAATAGCGAGGACCCAAGCGGCAAGTGCGATAAAACGTGATTCAAAAAGCGTTCGAGAAAAAAACGTTACAGCAAAAATAAGAGCCATTGCAGATGAACTTGCAAACATAATTCGCGTTAGTTCAGATGCGATTGCAACACGATGAGTTGAATACAAACCAGCGACGGAAAATACAAGTATCCAAACACACGTGATTGGAAAGACAATCGAAAGATATGTTTCAAGACGCAGATCAAAAATAACAGGACGAATTGAAGTAAAGTATGGATGAAAACGAAGATAAAACGCGCCAATTGCCGCGGCAAGAAGCGAAAGAAGATCAATTGGAACAAGTGAAAGTGTGAAAATGAGTTCGGAGCGTTTCATAGGATGGAAAATGACTAATGACTAATGTCAAATGGCCAATGAATGTTAAATGACCAATGTCAAATATCGGCTAATTTTCAACTCGAATTAATGATAGCAGAAAAAATCAATACAAGCTCTTGGGCTTCGTTTGATAATAGTGTGGCTTTTTCTTTACATTTTTGGTTTTGTTTCATGACCATTCTAAGCCAATGTTTGGTTTCTTTAGCTTCTTTTTTACAAATTGCTATTTTGTGCATGAAATCACGTTTTGTTGAAGCACTGTCTGCTTCCATATAGTTTGCGCCGATACTTGTTCCAGAACGAATCAATTGAGATTTTAGTATCCTGTTTGCAATAGTGTCAGGAATGAAGTTTGAGAAATCAAGTATGGCTTCGCCGAATTGAGCTGTTCTTTCCTCTAGGTTGTAAATTTTGTTTGACACAGTTTTTTAGATTTGACATTAGACATTCATTAGTCATTTGTCATTTGAAATTACACATTATCTTTTCTTATCTTATCAAAAAATCCCGCGTTGCGCGAGATTTTTTGATGTTCCAGGAGATGTCTATAAGCCGAATTTTGTACAAACAGAGGTCGGAGGTCGGAAGTAGGATGTCAGAAATTATTTTTGATTTATTTTTTCCGACTTCTGATTTCTGACCTCTGTTCGTAGTGATCATCTATCTAGCCCGACCATTGCTGGCCGGATCAAGACCGGCAAAACCGGTCAATAGCGAGCTACCAAATTTGCTCTTTCACCAGACAACGCCGTCGCTCCTTGCGGAGCTGTGGCGGGTCCCGCCCGTAGCTCATAAATTTTATGAGCGGAGGCGGGAAAGGGTTTTCCGCGTCACCATGTCACCATGGGACGAGTTACGTAGCGTCTGTGAGAACCCCCAACAGACACATCGTATCACTTTTCACATTTTAGGAAGTAGCAGGTAGCAAGTAGCAGGTAGCAAGTATTTTCGCTTTTCGAAAAACGTGAATACTTACTACTTACTACTTGCTACTTACTACCACCCTAGTATAGTCTCTGTGGCATCACCGCCGCCATGATAAATCATTTTGGCGGGATCCCGCCAAAGGCGGGACTTTCCCTAGGTTTTGATTCAGAAATCATGGAACAGATTTCTCCAATTCCGCGACTCCCGATTCTTATGCCTGGTCGCCGTTAGCGACTTTCTTTTTCTCTGCCAAAGGCAGAGGGTGTTCGGACTTTCCTCTACGAACAGAAGTCGGAGATCAGAGGTAGGAGGTCGGATTTGACTTCTGACATCTGACATCTGACTTCCGTTCGTAGCGATCACCCAACATTCCTGGAACGGTACAATGATATCAAAATGTGCTGATTTGTCAATAGACGCCGATTTTATTTCGTACATCTTTCATTTTTTGTTCAGCCAATATCTGCGCCTTTTTTGCGCCTTGATCCAGAATGTTTTTCAATTCAGTTTCATCTGACAAATAAGTTTTGATTTTATTTTGTAGCGGTTTTAGGAAATCGTTTAGATGCCTTGCCAGGTCTTCTTTAAATTCTTTGTAACCTTTGCCTTCATACGATTCTTCAATCTGTTTATTTGTTTTTCCAGCGACAAGTGAATAAATAGTGATGAGATTTGCCAGCCCTTTTCGTTTTTCATCATAAACAATCGTGCCTTGCGAATCAGTGACAGCGCTTTTTATTTTTTTCTCGACCGTTTTTTCGTCGTCCATTATAGAAATATAATTTTTTTCACTCTTTACTGATTTTGACATTTTAACTTCTGGATCATCGAGTCCCATTATTCTCGCGCCTTCTTTTCTGATTTGCGGTTTTGGAATAATAAATGTTTCTCCAAACCGTTTGTTAAAACGTTCTGCCAGATCTCGCGCGAGTTCAACATGTTGTTTTTGATCTTCGCCAACAGGAACGATTTCTGTTCCATACAATAAAATGTCTGCGGCCATAAGCACTGGATAATCAAATAAACCAACAGTTACAGCTTCGCCTTTTCCGCGCGCTTTATCTTTGAACTGCGTCATTCGTTCAAGTTCTCCCATGTGCGCAATGCAATTTAGAATCCAAGCAAGTTCAGTGTGTTGTGGCACGTGCGATTGTTGGAACAGAAGTGTTTTTTCAGGATCAACTCCAGCCGCTAGATACGTTGCTGTTGCGAACAGGATATTTTCTCGGAGTTTGTTTGGATCTTGTGGAACAGTTATTGCGTGATAATCAACAACAAATAAAAAATTTGTGTTGCCGGAATTTTGTAATTTAACAAACGGCTCGATCGCGCCGAAATAATTTCCGATGTGAAGAATCCCAGAAGGTTGAAGAGCTGTGAGGACTTTGGACATATATTTATACTTCAAGAATAACCGGTAAAATCATTGGTCTGCGTTCGATTTTTTTGTAAAAGAACGCGCCGAGTTTTTCGCGTATTTGTTCGCGAGTATATTTCGGATCTGCTTCTGATTTTGGATCTTTATCTGCCATTGCTTTTCTGACTTCGTTTCGTGTTTCTTCAATCAGCTCTCTGTGTTCTTTCATGAAGATGAAGCCGCGGCTAATGATGTCAGGACTTCCGATTAAAGCTCCTGTTTTTTTGTCAATCTGAACAATAATCACGACCATTCCGTCTTCAGCTAAAACTTTTCGATCGCGAAGAACGACCTGTGAAACGTCTCCGACGCCAAGTCCGTCAACAAAAACATAATCTGTCAGGATTTTTTCTTTTGTTAGCAAGCCAGCGTCTTTTGAAAATTCCATCACCTGTCCGTTGTCAACGACAAAAACATGATTTTCATCCCAGCCCATTGAATACGCGACCTCCGCGTTTTCTCGAAGTAGAAAATGATTTCCTTCGATTGGAACATAATACTTTGGTTTGAAAAGAGCCAGCATTAGTTTTATATCTTCTTTTTTTGCGTGGCCTCCAGCATGAACGTCCATCATTTGATAATTTATGACTTTAGCGCCTTTGCGATAAAGCGTGTCCATGAGTCTTTGCACAGACGCTTCATTTCCAGGAATCACAGAACTTGAAAATATCACTGTATCAGTTTTGCGAATTCGCACGATTCTGTGTTCATTGTTTGCGATTCGGTTTAGTGCGGCATTCTTTTCACCCTGCGCGCCAGTGCAAATGAGAACGATTTTGTCGTCCGGATAACTGTCCATTTGTTCTGGTTTGATAAGTGTTGATTGTGAACATTTTATGAATCCGAGTTCTTTTGCGATTTCAACGTTTGTGCGCATTGAGTAACCATCTATCGCGACTTTTTTTCCAAGTTTTTCAGATGATTCAATGATTTGTTTTACGCGCGAGAGAAGGGAAGCGAATGTTCCGACAATAAGGCGGCCGCTTGATTTTTCGTTTATGTATTCAAGTTCTTCGCCGATCACTTTTTCACTGACTTGATGTCCTGGCCTGTTTGCGTTTGTTGAGTCGCCCATAAGGCACATTACGCCGCTTTTTCCGATTAGTGCGATTTTTTGAAAGTCAGCGTGCTCTGCTCCGGCTGGATGGAAGTCGAATTTCCAATCTCCAGTGTGGCAAACAACGCCGACCGGAGTTTCAATCACAATTCCTACCGAGTCAGGAATGTTGTGGTTGATATGAAAAAATGAAACAGTGAATGAGCCAAGTTTCAAAACATCATCAACTTTTGTAACTTTCACATCAAGTTTTCGAGTGTGAAAATCTTCTTGACGTCGTTTGATAATTGCCGCGGAAACAGGAAGAGCGTAAATCGGCGGATTGCCGATGTTTGGAACTGTGTGAGGAATTGCGCCGATGTGGTCGTAGTGGCCGTGGGTGATAATGACGCCGCGAACGTTTTTTTCTTTTCCTTTGATGTAACTCATGTTTGGGATGATGTAATCAACGCCAGGCATGTCCTCTTCTGGAAATTGGAGTCCCATGTCAATTAGAATGATATCATTTTTGTATTCAAGCAGTGTGCAATTGCGGCCGACTTCTTCACAGCCGCCAAGAACGATAACGCGAAGATTTTCATCGCTTGATGTTCTAAGCGTGTGAACTTGAGGTTGTTTTGAAGGCTGTTTGGCGCGAAACACGCGCCCTTTGAAGCGATTCTGGCCGCGCGGATTGCGCCCGCCAGAGTTGCGAGTTGTTGTTGGATGTTTTGGGGACATATGGTTAAAAGTAGTAGGTAGTAGGTAGTAGGTAGTAAGTATATTAAAAGCGAGTATACTTAATACTTGCTACTTACTACCTGCTACTATTTTTCAATTGTAAAGAACAAACGAAATAAACAAGACATGATCTTTTTGAGTAACACGTTGTGTGTAACCGGAAAAGAGCACGTTGTGCCGAAGGGGAGACTCGAACGGCGAGGAAAGTGAGTGCAGTTATCAAACAGGTTTGATAACTGCCGAGCGACGCAGCCGTCCTGCTTAAAAAAATGGTGGGCGAGGAGGGATTTGAACCCTCATGAGCGTAAGCCCACTACGCCCTGAACGTAGCGCGTCTGCCATTTCGCCACTCGCCCAGCATTTTTTTAAGCAACACCCCAAGGATTACTCCATACGCTTCTGAGACGTACGCGTATACCAGTTCCGCCACTTCGGCCTATCTAAACGTCTTTTTAGTTTTAATAAACCACTCGTTTACTTTTGAGAATCTATCAAACGGGAAACGAATCGAATCTAATTTTATATTTTGAATTTTGCGCGAGACCGCATAATTGTAGGTTGATTGATACAGAAATATAGCAGGCAAATCCGTAGATAATTTTTCTTTGAATGTTTGATAAGCTGTTTGGCGTTCTTCTGTTTTGATTGTTGAACGCGCTGATTCGAGAATTTTATCAACTTCAGCGTTTTGATATTCAACGATATTGAGTCCAGCACTTCCAGTTTGTGAAGAATGCCAGAATAAATATGGATCTTGAGTTGCATCAAACATCACAGTCGTGAGCAGTAGTTCAAAATTTCTCGGCGCAATAACGTCGTCAAAAAATGTTTGCGATGGAACTGTAATTATTTCAATCTCAAGTCCGATCGTTTCAAGTTGAGCTTTTACAAACTCTGCGACAAGAGAAAACTCTTCGCCAGATTGTGTTGTCAGTGTAAGTTGATTTGGTTTTTTTGCCTTTTCAGCTTCTTTAGCCTCTTCAACTTCTCCAACTTCTATAATTTTCGCCTCTTTCAATAAAGTTTCCGCTTTTTCTAAATCAATAATTTGTGCTGTTTCCTCTTCCTTATATCCAACCATTCCCGGCAAAAGTGGGCCGTTGATTGCGCGGCCTTGGCCTTGCAAGATTTCGTTTACAAGTTTTGTTTTATCAATTGCAAGTGAAATTGCTTCTCGGATTTCTTTCTTTTTCAACTGTTCATTTGTTTTTTGATTAAAATACAAAACATTTTCACGATCGAGAAAAGGAGAATATA
>JACQXU010000001.1:21992-43987 GCA_016208545.1 Candidatus Uhrbacteria bacterium
GCCAGGTTCAACTCTATTTCCAAATGGAACAACACTCACTCCTTCAACATATTTATTCGTGAGAGCATCAAGCGCGCTTTCTTGGTCAGAATAAAATTGAAACGTGAGTCGGCCAATATTTGCGCTCGATTGATACCAGTCGTCAAACGGTACAAGAGTGTATGAACGAATCGAACCATTTTTGTCTTTTGTGAATTCCACAAATTGGAATGGCCCGCTTCCGATTGGCTGTAAATTTAATGAGGCAAGCGGAGCATTTTGCGGCAAAACATTAGTCCACAAACTAGACGGAAGAATTCCGACCGTTAAGTTTTGCAAAAATGACGCCGAAGGTTTTTCAAGCACAAAAGAAACAACCCGATCACTTTCCTGAACAATCGAAACATTTTTAAACTCGCCGTAAAGCGGACTGCGATATGCCGGATTTTGAATAGCATTGATTGTGAAAAGAATATCGCGTGCTAGAACAGGATCGCCATTATGAAATCGCGCATTTTCGCGAATGGTCGCTGTCACAACCGTTCCTTCTTCGTTTACCTTCACTGTTTCTGCCAGATCGGAAATCAATCCTTCCCCTGTTTTCCATTTCATTAAGCCGGAATAAATAAGCGCAACCAAATCTTTATCAACATCATTTGTTGTTGCGTAAAGAGGATTGATGAGTTGAGGTTCACCAACAAGCGCTTCAATGTATTCTCCGCCGCGAGTTGGCATTTCAACGCGATTTATAAACAAGTACAAACCAATAAGCGAAGCAACAGAAAGAAAAATCAAAAGGCCGGAAGTCTGAATCACGCGCTGTTCTGTTTTTGAAAGTACGCTCGAAATTTGTTTCCATTGTCTGAAACTCGGGAATCGGTGAGGTTTTGATACTGAAATTACCTGACGCATTGTCAGGTCTTTTGTTGTATTAAAAGAAGATCGTTTAATGAAAGGAAACAGATAATTACACTAGTGCGTTTGCGAGAGCAACACCAAAAAATAAAATTGCAAGAAGTATTGTAATTTGAAATAATTTTTTTTCCACTCCGCGTTTTGTGCGGTACACATTTCCGCCTCCGCCGAATGCGGCGCCAATTCCAGTTCCGCGAGCTTGAAGAAGAATCGCGGCTGAAAGCAAAACAACCAAGACAATTTGCGCAATGTTGAGAATTGTTTCGATATTCATAACGAAAGAATAGTAACAAAAACACCGCCATTCGTCAACGGGAGAGCTTTCTTTTCATTCCTTTTCCAGACATTTTCATTTTAGGCCGTTTCTTTTTTTCTCTTCGTTTTGTTTTTTCTTCAATTTTTTTGCTTTCATGTTCCATATCATTCCCTTACCCCTTACCCACTCTCTCCCTTACTCCCTTTCATGATACTATATACTCATGTTAACAGATTTCGAAATTCACAAAAAGAGAAATTGGGTTGCGACTATAGCCACGCTCATCGTGATTGTTTTGCTTTCATGGTTTGTTTGGCGCGTGCTTTCGTACGCAAACCAGATCCGAAAAGGAGAAATAGATCCGTCAACTTTTGATTTTAGCGAGAATTCTATGTCGAGTTTGCGGCTTGCGGCAATTCCGATTTCAGATCAACCAGCGAACATTGTCTCAGATGATGACGCATCGCTTGGAAGAAAAGACGCTCCAATCACGATTGTTGAATTTGCGGATTTTCAATGTCCGTATTCGCGTGAGGCGAGTTTTACAATGCGCGAGCTGGCGCTTAAATATCCAGAAAAAATCAATTATATCTATCGCGATTTTCCTTTATCAGAAGTTCATCCTCTGGCACAAAAAGCGGCAGAAGCCAGTGAATGCGCGGCCGATCAAGGAAAATTTTGGGAATATCACGATAAGCTTTTTCAGAATCAATCTGATTTGTCGCAAGAGCGTTTTTACCAATTCGCGGCAGAATTGAACCTCAACACTTCTTTTTTCCGTTCGTGTTTGGATTCTGGAACATACAAAAAAGAAGTTGAAACTGATTATCAAGAGGGACTTCAAGCTGGAGTGCGCGGAACGCCGACCTTTTTTATCAACGGAAATAGAATTCAAGGCGCGATACCGAAGGATATTTTTGAGAAGATTATTGGAGAGTAGTTGTCGAAGAGATCAATTTGCAAATCAAATGACTAATTTCAAATGATTAATGATAAATGAATGACAAATGTCTAATGTCCAATTTAGACATTTAATCATTTAACATTTATTTGACATTTGTCATTAGACATTCGACTCTCTTTAAAGAATTATGCCAAAACTATCAAAAAAATTATTTCCTTTTTTGGCAATACTAGTTTTGTTTTTGTCTCCGGTTGCTGTTTTAGCGCAGACGACAAAGCCGGATACGTGTTCGTGTTTTTGTAAAACTGAAAAGGGCGCTGTTCAGATTTCTGAAGATAAAGTAACGTCTGATAAATGTGAATCGCTTTGCGAAAAAAGCGGTTCAGATTTTCTTTCGTGCGCAAAGTCAGCGCGGCAATATCCTGGAAATAATGCTCTTTGTTTTTCTGCCGCGGACTGCGCGAAAGTAAAAGGCAAACTGGCTGAAAATCAAGCTCCAGAATGTCCAGCTGGAATGACATATTGTTTTCCTGAATCACAAAAAGTTGAAGCTAGATTGAATGTGAAAATTGGGGACTTGGAAACTGTTGGAGATTTGGGAACTTATGTTGATGTTTTATATCGTTGGATGCTTGGTGCCGCCGCAGTTATCGCTGTTGTCTTCATAATGATCGGCGGTTTGCAGTGGGTTTTGTCAGCCGGAGGCGCGTCGAGTGTAGCAACTGCAAAGAGTCGAATAAAAAATGGAATCGTTGGATTGTTACTTCTTATTTCCGTCTCGCTTATTTTGCAAACTGTAAATCCTCAACTTTTGAAATTACAGCTTCCAAAACCGTCTTTACTGCGGCAAATTATTCTTTCGGATAGTTCGTGTGAGAATTTAATTAAAGAAGGATATGAAATTGAAACAGAAAAAAACGCGAAACTAGTATGTGGAACAACAGCTGTTATTCTAAAAGATCCGTCTGGAAATCAAGTTGCGGATGGGCTTACATGTCAATATACAAAATGTGCTAACACAGCATATGCGTGCGTCGGAGGTGCAGATCCACAATGTGTATTTTGCGGTACGGTGTCAGATGGAAATCCGTCGAGCGCAGCGAAACCTTCTCCTGGAATTTGTTCACAGCTGCAAACGATGGTTTATGCAAAAAATGTGACAAGCGGGAAGCAGGCTCTTTTGTATGGAAATTATTGTTCGTTCGCAAACGGCGGATTCGTAGGAACTCAAGGACCAGGATATTCAATAGGTGTTGGTGGAGTTCAAACTTCTTCAGACGTCAGTATTTCACATGACTCGTGTTTCCAATCCATAGTTGAATGTCCAAAAGTTGTTGATTGTGAATCTTATGACGATATTTTAGCTCACTATTATAATAATGGACAATATTTTTACGATAATTTATATAATTTTAATAAAACATATTTTGGAGTACTTTGTAGTTCAGATCCTTGTGGTGTTACTGGTAAGCCAGGTATTAAATCTTGTCATTGGGATGGAGATAAAGACTGCGATAATGTTAAGTAGCCCACTCATAGATTTTTTTGCTGAAATATGATATAATAAACCTCATATGAATAATTGGTCGGTTGATATTAGACAGCTAAAAAAGCACAAAAAAAAGTATACCATCTGGCATTTGGAACAGATGGTAAATTTTGGATTGGGGAAGGAAAAGATAAATAAAAGACAGTTAATAAAAAATTGGTCAAAATTAGATTTGGATGTTAAAAAGAAAAAATATTTGTCTTTTCTTTTATGGCCGACAAAACAATCCTAAGCAAGAATCAAAAGAAATTATTGGATATTATTAGTGGTGATAAAACAATTTGTTCCAATTTTTACTTAACAGGCGGCACTGCTTTGGCTGAATTTTATTTACGACATCGATATTCAGAAGATTTGGATTTTTTTTCGGAAAAAGAATTCAATCCGCAAGTCGTGTCGGTTTTTTGGAAAAAAATGCAAAAAAAGGCCGGAATTAAAAAAATTGATTTTCAACAATCGTTCAATCGGAATTTATTTTTTTTACATCTCGCAGACGGCGATATTGTAAAGACAGAATTTACTTTTTTCCCATTTCCTCGGATAGAGAAAAAAAAGAAAATTGGGCAGTTATCAATTGACAGTTTGTTGGATATCGCTGTGAACAAATTATTTACAATTTATCAGAAACCGCGCTCGCGCGATTTTATTGATTTATTTTTGATTTTGAAAGAAGAAAAATGGGAGACAACGGATTTAATTAAAAAAGTCAAAATAAAATTTGATTGGCATATTGACCCGTTGCAACTAGGTGTTCAGTTCTTTCAGGCAAAAGAAGTTAAAGACTATCCCAGGATGATTTATAAAATTAAACCGAGCGAGTGGCAGGATTTTTTTATGATTGAGGCCGGGAAATTTAAAAATAATATTTTAGAGTAGGCAGGTATGGACATCACATTATGACTCCAAAACTGCGCATCTTGCTCATTTTTCATCTTTCTAAGTGCGGTTTCACAATATGAAGTCCATAACTTGAACATTTTTTAATATAGTGTTAGACTGCGGGACGCTATTGTACTTATCCCGCTTTTTCATTATGTCTGACTATATTTCAATCCGCGGCGCTCGAGTTCATAATTTAAAAAACATCAACGTTAAAATTCCGAAAAACAAACTTGTTGTTATCACAGGACTTTCGGGATCAGGAAAATCATCTTTGGCTTTTGACACAATTTACGCAGAAGGGCAGAGGCGCTACATGGAGTCACTTTCCAGTTACGCGCGTCAGTTTTTGGAATTGCAAGATAAACCAGACGTTGATGAAATTTTGGGGCTTTCGCCAACAATTGCGATTGATCAAAAATCTTCTTCACACAATCCGCGCTCAACCGTTGGAACAGTAACTGAAATTTACGATTTTTTGCGAGTGTTGTTTGCTCGAGCTGGGCGTCCTCATTGTCCGAAGTGCGGCGAGCCAGTTTCTGAACAAACAGTTGAGCAAATTGTCGCGCGTCTTTCGCAAATGGTTGAGGGCAACACACTTCTTCTTCTCGCTCCAATCGTGAAACAGCAAAAAGGTGAACACAGACACGCTCTTCAAGCCGCGCTGAACGCAGGTTTCACGCGAGTTCGTTTGGACGGACTTTTGGTTGACACTGATGAAGCGCTTGCAACTCGCCGCGACAAGAAAAAAGATCACAACATTGATGTTTTGATTTTTTCGTTTCTTCCAGACACAAATTATTCAACGGACACAATTACACAGCAAGTTAAGAAAGCGCTTGAGTATGGAAACGGATTTTTAACGATTTTAAAAGACGACAACGGAGACGAGCTGACACTTTCACAAAGTTTTATGTGTGTGAATTGCGGCATGGATCTTCCAAAACCAGAACCGCGACTTTTTTCATTTAATTCTCCTTATGGCGCCTGCTCAGAATGCACTGGCCTTGGAGAAA
Organism: Candidatus Uhrbacteria bacterium; assembly: GCA_016208545.1. Classification (GTDB taxonomy): domain Bacteria; phylum Patescibacteriota; class Patescibacteriia; order UBA9934; family GWF2-40-263; genus JACQXU01. Next base: position 27,491 of record JACQXU010000001.1, read on the forward strand.
AATTAGTTCTTGAACCAGCGCTTGTCATTCCAAACAAACGACTCACAATCGCGGAAGGCGCAGTTCGCCCATGGACTCGCATTGCTGGAAATCAAACAAGTTATTTTCGTTTGCTTCAAATTGTTGGGAAAAAACATCGCATTTCAATGGATACGCCGATTGAAAAAATTTCAAAAGCAAAATTGGATGTGATTTTGTACGGAACAGGAGATGAGGATTATGAGTTTGATGGACAGATTGTGAAGTTTACAGGAATTTTGGCACAGCTTGAACAAAAATATCGCGAAACAGATTCAGAATATGTTCGTTCAGAGTTAGAAGGATATATGCGACGAATGATTTGTCCGTCTTGTGAAGGGAAGCGTTTGCAAGAAGCTGTTCTTGCTGTAACGATCGCAGGAAAATCAATCGCGGATGTTGTGAATATGCCAGTTGAGGAAGTCGGAGAGTTTTTCACTTCCGTCATTGCGAGAAGCTCTGCCAAAGGAGGAGCAGCGAAGCAATCTCAAACATTGACTGCTGGTTTAACTTCCGACGAACGTTTAGTGATTGAGCGAGTTGCAAAAGAAGTGCGCACTCGACTCGTGCAACTCATTGAAGTTGGGCTTGGTTATCTAACGCTTGATCGTTCCGCAATGACGCTTTCAGGCGGCGAATCACAGCGTGTTCGTCTTGCCACTCAACTTGGAACACAACTTTCAGGTGTGATTTATATTTTAGACGAGCCATCAATCGGTCTTCATCCGTGCGACAATGACAAACTCATCGAAACAATCAAACAGCTTCGCGACAATGGAAATTCCGTGATTGTTGTTGAACATGACGAAGCAATGATTCTTGCGGCTGATTATGTTTTTGATGTAGGACCTGGCGCCGGAGAATATGGCGGAGAAATTGTTGCTGAAGGAACAGCCGCGCAAATGAAAAAAATGAAAGATTCGTTAACTGGCCAATATCTTTCCGGCAAAAAAACAATCCCAACTCCCAAAAAATATCGAAAAGGAAGCGGAAAAAAGATTTCGATTTTGGGAGCAAACGCTTTTAATTTGCAAAACATTGATGTTGATATTCCGCTTGGTCAGCTTGTTTGCGTGACTGGGGTTTCCGGTTCTGGAAAATCAACTCTAATTCTTGATATTTTGGGAAAAGAATTATCGCATAAATTTTATCGCGCGAAAGTTTATCCAGGAGAACACAAAGCGATAAAAGGCATTGAACACATTGATAAAGTTGTTGCGGTTGATCAATCTCCGATCGGGCGCACTCCTCGTTCAAATCCAGCAACTTATACTGGAGTGTTCACTGCAATTCGCGATTTGTACACCGAGGTTCCTGAAGCGAAACTACGAAATTTTGAAGCTGGAAAATTTAGTTTCAATGTGAAAGGCGGCGGGCGGTGTGAAGCGTGTTCTGGCGACGGAATGCGTCGAATTGAAATGCAGTTTATGCCTGACGTTTATGTTGAATGTTCCGAATGCCATGGCACAAGATACAATCAAGATGTGCTTGATGTTCACTACAAACAAAAAAATATTTCGGATGTTCTTTTGATGACCGTTGAAGAAGCGCGACGGTTTTTTGCAGATCAAACAGCGATTTTTGAAAAGTTGAACGTTTTGCACGAGGTCGGACTTGGATATTTGAAACTTGGACAAAGCGCGACAACGCTTTCAGGCGGCGAGGCACAGCGCGTGAAACTCGCGACAGAACTTTCACGTCGAGCAACAGGTCGCACGCTTTATATTTTAGATGAGCCGACAACAGGTTTGCATTTTGAGGACATCAAACGACTGCTTGTAGTTTTGCATCAGTTGGTTGATAAAGGAAATACTGTCGTGATCATCGAACACAATTTGGATGTGATAAAAGGCGCTGATTGGGTGATTGATATGGGGCCTGGAGGCGGAATCAAAGGTGGAAAAGTGATTGCTGTTGGAACTCCTCGTGAAATTTTGAAATCAAAAGCAAGCATCACTGGTGATTATTTGAAAAAGATGGATTCTAGAAAGAGCAAATAAAAAACCTCTCACTGAGAGATTTTTTATTTTATTACGAAGCGTATGTTTCTTTGAATTTGCGTTTTGCTCGACGTTTTTTGTCTGACAAAAATGTAAGTTTCGCTCGTCGCACTTTTGCGGTTTTAACAAGTTCGATTTTAGCAATTACTGGCGAGTTTACAGGATAAATTTTTTCCACACCAACGCCTTCGCTCATTTTTCTAATTGTTAGCGTTTTTGATTTACCTGATCCGCGAACACCCAGAATTATACCTTCAAAAACTTGGACGCGTTCGCGTTCCTCGCCCTTTGAAGTTACATCGTTTACACGTTCGTGCAAACGCACGGTTTGTCCGGCTTTAAGTTCGTTGAGTTCCATAGAATGGTAAGTATAGTCATCACATTATGAAATAGGATTTATCCATCCTTTCCTGTGGCGGTCTGCTTGTCCTTCGCAAGATAAAATCCTCAATGTATCTACGGATACATTTGCGGTTTTATCTTTCTGCAGGACTTCGCATCCCATCCACATGCAAGTCGTCTAAAGTCCCATTTCATAATGTGATGACTGTAGAAAGTAATAAAGTAGGAAAGGTGGAGGCATATTAGTTAAAAGGCTGATGAAAGTCAAGAGGGGAGAGATTGGAGGATTTGGTTGATGATTTGATCTGGGTTCAAAAGTGTCGTGTTAATTACCAGATCGTAATTTGAACGATCAAGATAATCAATGTCGTAATATTGTTTATATCGCTTTTGGTCAGAAGCTAAACGCGCTCGAATGCTTTCTTTAACTTCTTGCGCTGATTGATATGGTTTTTCATCTTTGCGAAGTCCTTGTTTTGAAGCTTCAAAAATTCTTCGCGCGGCTTCGTCTTCATCAACATCCAAAAAAATTTTGAATGATTGTGGAACAAAATGCCATGATAGTCTTCCATCCAAAATAAAATTATCTTGTTCTTGTCCCATTTTTTCTTGATATGCGTCGGCTTCATTATCAGTGAATGACTGTGTTTCGCCGATTGTGTTGAGTTCATCAATTGTGATTTCGCGTTCCTCTGCCATTTTTCCACGCAAGTCGCCAATTGAAAACCAAGGCATGTTCAATTTTTTTGAGAGCATTGCGGCGATGGTTGATTTTCCAGATCCTGGAACGCCTGTGAGAGTTATAATCATATTGGAAGTGTTCGTAACAAGTTTTCAAGTTTGTGCGGAAGTGGTTCTTCAAATGTTTTTTCAGTTCCATCTATAAGTTTTAAACGTAGTTTGTGAGAATGAAGAAAAATTCGATCAAGTTCAATCTGACGGATGTTTTTCATATGATTTTTTTGATACAAATTATCTCCGACAAGCGGATGATCTATCGCTAGAAAATGAACCCGAATTTGATGCGTTCGTCCTGTGTGAAGAATTACTCGCGCGTAAGTGTGATTTTTGAAACGTTTCAAAACTTCATATTCTGTTATTGCTTCTTTTCCTTCTTGAGTTTCAGTCCTTGCGACCATTCGTCCTCGCGCGTGCGATCTGGCGATTTTGAATTGAATCACATCATGGTCTTTTGGAAGAGTGCCATAAACAAGCGCCAGATATTCTTTGTGTATTTTTCTGTTTTGAAATTGTGTTTTGAGCGATTCAAAAGCCTGTTGCGTTTTTGTAATTACCATCAATCCCGACACATCTTTATCAAGTCTGTGCACAATGCCTGGGCGTTTTGGATCTTCACCAATTTCTGTAATTGACGGATAGCGTTCGAGCAGAGCGTCAACAACAGTCGGTTCATTCTCTTTTCCTTCTGCTTCATGAACAAGAAGTCCGGCTGGTTTGTTTATCACAAGCAGATCATTGTCTTCATAAATAATATCTAAAATAGGAATTTCACCTTTTTTTATTTTTGGCGCAGATTCTTCAAGCTCCGGAACTTCGATTTTTTGGCCTGTTTGTAAACGCAAGTCTGATTCAGCCGGTTTTTTTTCAACCAAAACACTTTCAGATTTGATAAGTTTTTGAACTGATGCGCGCGAACGATTTAGTTTTTTTGCAAGAAAAATATCAAGCCGCTCGTTTTGTTCTTTGTCAGACACTTGAAAAATTATCATAAAAGCGCTCTAAAAAATAATCCAAAAAAAATAATAAGCATCATTGCGGCAATCAAAATCGCGGCAAAGCCGATTATGCCTTCTTTGTCTTGTTCTTTGACTGATCGATGCATGAAAAAAACACCAAAGACAAGAACGATAAGTCCGAGTATGATGAAGGACATCATAGTAAGAAAGGGAGTAAGGGGGAAAGTGGAAAGGGAATGAAAGTTTGGTTTTGGTGGGCGCGCCTGGATTCGAACCAGGAACCGGACGTGTATAAGACGTCAGCTCTACCGTTGAGCTACGCGCCCGCAGTGTGTGGTGTAGATCTCGTACATTATTATATCATTACCAGGTATGCAATTCTCATCCTTTGCTGTTATTCTGTCAATTTTGTGGTTTTTAGTTTATTGGATTCTTGGCGGCGTTTTTTTTGCCGTGATCGCGTTGCTTCGTCTAGGGCGTGTTAGAAAACTTCGTTTTAGCTGTTTGTTTAGTTTATGGGTTTTGGTGATTGGAATTGGTGCGGCATTCAAGGGAATTGAATTAAGCCAGACACAAGTTGAGGCGTGTTTGATTGATGCGACAAATCGCGCGCAGATTGTAACCGCTGTTTTTGGATGCGGTTTTTCAGGTGTGTTTGGGACGTTTTTGATCGGAGCTGTCGGCGTTGTTTTAGGAGGATTTTTGATTTTTGCGATCTCTCGAACTAAATCTCGGCCGTGGATTGTTTTAGAACAGGAAGAGGAGGAAGGAAAAGAGGTAAAGGATGAAAAGACAGAAGGCGCGAGCAAATATTTCTAGTGACTTCTGCAAAACTGGTGCATTTTCATCTTACAGGCGACCAGTCGAGCCAGCTCTCCATGCTTAAATCTTCGTTTAAGTTCTGAATGATAAACAAATTAATTGCCCAAGAATTTTGTTGCCGTTTTTGCGGGCTCGACAGCCTGTTCGACGAAAATGCACAAGTTTTGCGTGGGTCACTCTATAAAATATATGAAATTACAAAACAATTCTATTTTTTCAATAGTTTTTGTTTTGTTGGTAATCGTTTTTCTATTAGGAATAGGAATTTACAAGGGGCTTTTTCGATATTTTATTTTTTCCCCTGATTGGGATTACAAAGGCTTAGCAGTATCAACCAATGATTGCACTGCTCAAAATCTAGAAATAGTTGAATTAAAGAATGATTGTTTTGTGATGTACACACACGGCTGGCAGTCTCAAGGGAGTTTTGAAAATGATACTTATGCTTTTTCGTCCTGTGACGGTTTGAATTGGAAAAAAGAGGGTATGGTTCTCAAAAACGCTAGCATGCCAACAGCTGTTAAAATTAGCAACGATAGAATCCGACTTTATTTCGCGAAATGGATGGCGGATATCGAATTTATTTTGATGAAGGAGGAATGAGAGCTGATCCGAAAAAATACGGAGAAAATATGGCTTGGCCTCTTTCCAGAGTCAGAAGCATTTTTTCTGAAGACGGATTGAATTTCCGTCTAGATCCTCAAGTGAGAATTGATGTTGAACAACCGCCCTTGGATTTAGTTCAAAGATTGAGCAACCCTTCTGTAATTAAACTTGATGATGGATACCACATGTTTTTCTTCGCTGGATTTTCTCCATGGGAAGACTTGAAAGGCTGGAAACGTTTGGCCTGGAGCGGAACTTATGAAGCTGTATCTTCTGACGGATTGAATTTTAATATCAAAAACATTCCCAGATTTTCTGGAAACGATGCCGCTGTTATTAAAATGGGTGATATTTTGAGGGCATATCCTTCTCGCGGATTGAAAAATCTTCCTGGCTGTAATGAAATTTTACTTTACGAAAAAAAGTTGTAAAAACAAAAACACTCAGCAATTTTGCTGGGTGTTTTTGGGTGGTGGGCGGCACAAGAGTCGAACTTGTGACCTTCACAATGTCAATGTGACGCTCTAACCAACTGAGCTAGCCGCCCGTGTTTTAACCTTGAAACGATCGAATTATAGCCGTAACTTATTTAGATCGTCAAGGTATAGATATCACACCATAGTTGACTTATTCTTCAAATGAATTATAGTGATTTCTCATTCATGCGGTAGCCGCAGGCTTTATCCTTCGTGCACTACAAGCGCAGACTAAAGCCCGCGGCTACCACTTTTCCAGTTATCCCAAAATGGATTTGAAGAAAGGGATTGAAGATGGGTGAGAAGTCCGTATGTCCGTCATTTCCAGATCTTTTGCAATATGCGGCAAAGTCTGACATTACAGAAGAGCTTCGTCTTCAGATCGTACGCCATCTTGGAGTGTGTGATTCCTGCAGAGAAAGCCTTGCCGCAATGAACACGTGGCTCGCCGAGCGCACCGCGGAAGCTCGGCGCATATTTGACTTGCCGTTTGATCAGCTTGAAACAGAGCTGGATCGGATGATTAAAGAAGACGATGCAACAGGTTCGACCGCTTTGGTCGATAGGCTCATTGAAGAGGTCGAAAGCAGACGAGGAAACTTCTTCATTACACTCCGATTGCTTGATCGCGCGGCCGTGCAAGCTCCCGGAGTCGCAAGACCGAATGCGGCTGACTTTCTTCGATCATTCTTTGAAAGAATGAGACGTACGGGTCTTCTCTTTCGCGAGGTCTAAACTCATCTGTCGGAACGAACCGACAGATTTTTTGTTGACAAAAGTTCACCCCTGTGAAAAGTTGTCAACAATTTTTTAAAAGCCACTCTTTTGCCTGTTCGCGCGTAAAGATTTTTCCATCAAGTTGTTCATCACGCAATAAATCGAGAAGTTCGCGTATTTTTGGACCTACTGATACACCTGCGTTTATTACATCGTTTCCAGATAAAAGTGGAGGAATCGGTTCGTCATCTTCAACCTTCCACAGTCCGCGGATTTTTTTTATTCGTTCTGTCGCAGAGTTCAATACGGAAAATTCATTCAATGCCTGAAGTGCCTGGATAAACAGTTTACCGCGAGCATTCATAAATATAGTTTCAAATTTTGAAGCTCGCATTGTAATAATAGTTTGCGTGTTCAATTTTTCTTGGATCCGTGCAATTAGCCACAGAACGTCCGTTGGTTCGATTCGTAATTCGCTTTCACGGGGAAGGGAATCAAGTCCAGTGAGCTGGAGCTTCATAGCTACATTATTTTTTTCAAGATTTCGAAGCAGAAGCGCAACGACGAGTGTTGCGTTATTTTCCGTTAGCGATTTAATTGGTTTAAGCAAAGCTTCATCTGTTTCAAAAAACACATCAAGCCCTCCGGTTGAGTTCAAATGAACCAATGCTTGAGATGGATTTCTAGTAAACGCTTTTGCAAGTTCTGATCCGATTGTTTCGCGCGGTACAATGTATCCGCGTTCGTCAGTTTCATTTATTCGTTCAATTGTTTCACGTACTGATTTCAGAGTTTTTTCTTCAATTGTGAAATTGAGTTCCGCGGCAAATCTAATTGCACGCAACATTCTAGACAAATCTTCGTTGAAACGATCTTTTGATTTTCCGACAGCTCGAATGATGCGCTGATCCAAATCTTTCATCCCTTTGAATGGATCAATAAGTTTTCCGTCTCTCATATTGACTGCCATTGCATTGATCGTAAAATCTCGACGCGATAAATCTTTTTTGATCGGAAGTTTTAAGTCTGATTGAATTTCAAATTCTTTATAACCGCCAAGACTTTGTGGATTCGATTGTTCTGTGCGAGGCAGAGCGATATCAACGAATGAATGTTCATTTAGGTTTATTCCATTTGGCAGAAATTTATAAACACCAAATGTTTTTCCCACGAAATCAATTCTGCCGCGATCACCAAACCATTTTTCTATTTCTTCTTTATCCACAAGTCTGATTACAAAATCAAAATCCATTTTTTTCATTTTGCGTTTTAGTAAAATATCTCTCACAGCGCCGCCGACCAAATAAAGTTCTGCTTTTGGATGATCGTTTAAGAATGATTCAACAAAAGAAAGTTCTTCACACGTTTGTAAAAGTTGTGATATTTCCTCCTTTAAATTCATATGTGAGAATTATAGCACAATTTATGGAGTCTTGGAGTCATGGAGTCTTGGAGTAATTCGAAATTTTTAATTGTGTATAACTATAGTTGTTTACACTAGTGTAAACAACTAACAGATGTCAGAGGTCAGATGTCAGAGGTCAGATTCGACTTTTATTTTTTCCGACTTCCGACCTCCGACTTCCAATTTCCATTACTTATACACAGTTATTTACTTTTTTGTATTTCATTATCTTGGTATAATTTGTTTGAAATTTTGAGGCACCCACCTCATCCTAAATTTTAACTTCGGTCTAAAAAATTTTTAATATTATGAAAAAGATCGCCGTCATTTCACTCGGTATCATGTTCGCGTTTGCGAACATCGGCATCTTCACAGCACAAGCCGCAGGAGCGGCAACGCTCACCCTGTCTCCGACGAACACATCCGTCAAAACAGGTGACAGTTTTGCGTTGAGTGTGCTTGTGAATCCGAACGGAGAATCGCTAGACACAGCACGTGTTAATTTAAGTTGGGATGCAGTTAAACTCGAAGCACTTGCTTTCGATCTAGGCAGTTTGTTCCCGAATCTTTCTCCATCTAATTCAATTAGTAACACTGCTGGCACATTGAGTTACGGCGCATACAAATTCGGCACAGCAGTAACATCTTCCGGAACTCTTGGAACAGTTACTTTTCGAGCGCTTGCTTCTGGAACAGCAACAGTTTCAGTTTCAAGCGATTCAAAACTTATTTCTGACGGCGCAGAAAAGTTAAATACAGGTTCGCTTGGAAAAACAACTGTCACAATAACTGGAACATCGGTTGTGTCTGAAGCGCCTGCAACTTCAGGTGATACAACTACAACAACCAATACAACGACTCCTACTACAACCACAACCACAACCACCACAACGACTACAACCATAACAGCAAATCCAGAACAAGAAGCGCTTAAATACTTCGGCGCTTTAGCCGGTCGTTTGCCATCGTCGTCTGCGGATTGGGCAGCACATAAATGTATTGCATACGACGCTTGTCAGCCAGCAACACGCGATCTTGATAAAGAAAAACAAGCATTGTCTCTTTACACATCAAAATATAACTCTCTTCCAGCAACAACAATGGAATGGAATGTAATTAACGCGATTGCGTACACAGACGTGTTTATTCAATGGCCAAAAGAAGAAGAGGCGGCGCCGGCAGAAGAACCAGCAGAAGAAGTCGGAACAAGCGCTCAAATACTTTGGCGCATTCTACGGTCGAATGCCGTCTTCAAGCGCGGATTGGGAAGCGCTTCACTGTATGGCAGATGGCGGATGTCAGGGAAGTCCGCGCGATATTGAAAAAGAGCAAGCCGCACTCGTGATCTTCGGCGCCAAGTACGCTAAAATGCCGTCAACTTCGCTTGAGTGGAATGTGTTGAACACGATTGCGTACAGATTATTAGAAACAGAAACTACGACAACGACTACCACAACAGTTGAGACAACAGCGCCAGCAGAAGAAGAAATAACCGCAACAACAGAAACAACGACCACAACAACCGAACTAACACTTGAACAGAAAGCGATTGGATGGTTTGGAAAACTATCCGGTCATCTTCCATCAACTGATGCGGAATGGACAGCTGTTCATTATATGGTTGATGGTTACACACCAGCCACACAAGATCTCGACGCAGAATCAGCGGCCATCAAACTTTTCTCAACCAAGTTCGGATATCTGCCATCAACTGATCAAGATTGGAACATTATTGCCGCGATCGCTTATTCAGGTGCCTTTTAATCACAAAGCGCCACTATGAACAGAAAACAATTATTTCCGGTCGCGCTCATGATTACGGCGCTTGTGAGTCTTCCATGGACCGCGAGTGCGATCAGCGGCTCGACTTGGACAGTTGATCCTTCCGACGGATTGGATTCAACAAACCACAATGTCAGTTCCACAAATTACATTTTGCAGGGTTCACTCGACTCAATGGCCGCTCGTACGACTTCAACCAATTATATAGTTGATACCGGAGACGCGATGCGATGGTATTGCGGTGATGGATTCATTGATCCAGATGAAAGTTGTGATGGAGACAATAACTTGGGAGGAGCAACGTGTGTTAGCCAAGGATTTGCAAGCGGAACACTCACTTGCAGTTCAGCGTGTGCTTATGTAACTAGCGCTTGTGTGTCCGGTGGAGGCGGCGGCGGTGGAGGCGGCGGCGGGGCATCAGTCAGTTCAAAACCTTCTGCTCCAGCCGTGAACAGCAGTGTTCCAAGCGACTTCGTTTACACTTCAAGCTTGCTCGTTTCAGGAACAAAGGGAACTGATGCGACATCTGTAAAAGTTAACACTTCAACAACCGGAGTCACTTATCCAACAACAACGACATGGAATGTAACTGTTTCACTCGCATACGGCTTGAACACTTTTAATCTTATTGCGTCAAACACAAGCGGTGACTCTCCAACAACAGTTTTCGATGTTTATCGCAGATTGATCGGTGATATTACGCAAGACAACACAGTGAACGATTACGACTTGAGCCGTTTAGTGAAACTTTGGAGCACAACAGATCGAAACGGCGACTTTAATGAAGATTTAACAGTGAACGATTACGACTTTTCAATGTTAGTAGCTAGATGGGGGACTAGTGTATAGATATGAAAAAATTTTTGAGCGGACTGATTGTAATACTGTTTATCTTTCCATTTGTCGCAAGCGCATCTGGTTCTGCAACGATGACGCTTTCGCCAACGCAAGTCACAGTGGAAGTCGGGGAAACATTTGATCTTTTCATCAATGCAAATCCAAATGGTGAATCGCTCGACACAGTTCGTGCTGTTGTGTCTTTCACCCAAACACAGCTTAAGGCAGAAGAGGCAGTGCTGACTGGAGCGTTCGACCGAGTCGCGCCGGGAAATTTTGTCAGCAACGATTCCGGCATTGTTTCCCTGGGCGGATTCACACTTGACGGACCAGTCAAAACATCAACAAAGTTTGGTCGTGTCACATTCCAAGCAACTCAAACTGGAAATGCGACCATTGCGCTTTCGTCTGATTCAAAAATGATTTCAAATGGCGAAGAAAAAATTGATGTTTCAATTCTTGGCAAAACAACAGTCAAAATTGTTGAAAAGAAACCAACGAGCGATAGCACACTCATGATTACGAGCGAAACACATTCAGGACCAGAACAGTGGTATCAAAATAATACAGCGACGCTCGATTGGACGCTTTCAAAAGGGCAAGCGAGCCAGTATCTCTACTTTATTGATCAGAGATCAGACACAAATCCTACGAGTGTTTTGTCGGCTTCGACGACTTCGTTTACCACAGAAACTCTTGAAGAAGGAATTTGGTACTTTCATCTTAAAGCGTTACTTCAAGACGGAACATCAACACAAACAGTTCACAGAAAAATTCAGATTGATCGAACACCGCCGAATCCATTTCAAATCAGCTTTTCAGCAAATCAGATTCTCGAAACAGATTCGCTTCAAATAGTTTTCGCAACTACCGATGAAATTTCCGGAGTCGCTCAATATGAACTGTCTTTGAATGAATCTCCGTTTCAGATCGTCGGAAGTCCGCTCACAATGAATGAACTATTGAATGGAACATACATCTTCAAAATAAAAGCAGTCGATAAAGCAGGTAATGAAATGTACGCTCAAGATGTTGTGAGAAGTTATCCAGCAGGAACAGAAATTCCTTATCAACCAGTTGCAAGTGAACAAAAAGAAGAGACGCAAAACAATAGAATTAAGTTGTTGATAACTCTTGCGTTTATAGCACTCGCAGTTTCTGGTATAATTTATCGAAGTAAAATGAAAAAACTTAAACAAAAATAATTTTCTCTTTTAAATCACCAACTGGAAGAGTCAGTTTGGTGATTCACTGCGTTTGTGAAAAACACTTCACACACGCGGTGAGTCATTAACTCACACTTTCTTCTAAATAAATTTTACGCATCTAACCGCCAAAATATGCGTTCAGCAAAAACATTTTTAACGTATTTTGTGGCCATCTCGATGCTCATTTACTTGAGCTTCGGCGCCACACTGCTGTCCATTACGACAGCTCAAGCCCAAACGGTCGGTGTACCCAACACCATCACCTATCAAGGGCGACTTAAGAACTCGAGTGGAACGGCTCAAACCGGAACATTCGACTTCATCTTTTATCTCTATACAGCTTCCTCTGGAGGAACTGCTGTGGCAACAGAGACGCACGATGACGTTACAGTCACAAACGGATATTTTTCCGCGACTTTGGATTTTGACGGAGACATTACAGATTTTGCTAATAATCAATTCCTCGCAATTGATGTGAAAGCAAACGCGGCGTCAAGTTACGACTCGATGACAACTCGCGTGCCGATCACAAGCGTTGCCTACGCGCAGTTTGCACGAGCAATTGAAAACTCTGCAACCGCGCCGTCCAGTAACTTGTTTAATGGGCGCATGTACTACGACACAGCTCTTGGGTCGTTGTATGTGTACAGCGCGGCTGAAGCGGCTTGGCACATTATTGCTTCAACAACCGGTGAAACGATAACCAATGCTGGTTTCGCGCAAGCTGGCGGCAATGATGATTTTATTGCTGGAATGCTTGGTGTTGAAGGAAACATCTATACTGACGGCGACTTGGCAGTTGACGGCGACGATATTACAAGCGACGGCGATTTGATTATTACTGGCGCGACTGGAGCGAACGTTGTTGCGACCACCGGAACGCTCGACCTTTCAACAAGCGCGGCGGCGAACATTACTGCGACTCCTGGTGGTGCGACCAATCTTTTCAATGTACTCACAGGAAACCTGCAAGTTGGAAACGGAACTCCGACTCTCACCCTTGATGGAGAGGATCTTTATGTCGAGGGTTCGTTTGAAACAGATGGAGCTGTTCGAATTGATCTCTCGGGAACAAACGGCGCAGTGATTACCGATACCATTACAGGCGCTGGCGCGAGTTTGGGAATCGAAGCAACACCAGCTTCTTCAAACGTAGCTGTCATGGCGCTCAACATTTCTCAAGAGGCTTCAGCCAATACAAATCCACTTGATATTGCCATTCAGATTGACAACGAAGACACAGATCTTGCCATTCCAACAGGTCTCACCATGATTTCAAGTGGAGGTGGCGCGATCACGACCGCGCTTGATGTTTCTGCTGCGGCCATTGGCACCGCTCTTGCCTTTGGTGCAAACGATATTGATGGGACGAACTTTGATGTGACGGGATCCAGCGGGAGCGTTCTTTCCCCTGGAGTTTTCGCGTTTGGTGGTGCATCCGCGGTTGCTTATAGTGTGGTAGGTGATAACACCACAACAGCAAGTGCTTCCATGGATTCTGATGATGATCTCTATATTGAAGGCAATCTTGAAGTGGATGGAACGCTCGTTGCCAACGTAACAGTGACTGGTACAACAGAGACGACGTTTACCATTGACTCTGACAGCAGCGGCGCAGTGGACGTGGACGTTCAGCTTATCTTTGAGGATGATGCTGCGGCGACAAACACACTTACATGGGATGATGGTTTGGATACGTTTATCTTTAACAACGATCTTCAGTTAACAGGTGACTTAGCAGTCAATGGCGACGATATTACCTCAGATGGGGATCTCACGTTCAACACAACAGGAAATAACGTTATTTTTGCGGACGGAGAGACTCTTGAGATCGGTGGCTTGGCTGGCAACTCCGCCTTTAACTCGATTTCAGGCGCAGCAACACCTGGTGCGGCGGCGGTTGCGGCAGATAATGACCTATTTATTGAGGGCGATCTTGAAGTTGACGCAACAGTCACGTTTGACGGCGCAGTAACTTTTAACAGCACACACACATTTAACGGCGCTGTAACCTATAATACAGATGTTAACATGACATTTGCGACAACTGAAAATTTGGCGATCACGAATGCAACAGCAACAGATGATGTCCTTGATCTTACAGCAACAGCTGTTGGAACAGATGCTGCAGAAATTAATTTTACACTTGGAGATGATGCTGATGCGGATTCGGTTTCTGGTCTTGAAATTAACGTAACAAGCGCCGCTACATTAGACGCTGACGTTTTGCGCGGTTTGAATTTGGTTGTTGCAAGCGCTGACGGCACTGTCACAGAAACAGCTATTGCGATTTCCGGATCCTGGGATAATTTGATCGATGGAGCTGAATTCGATGTTTCAGGAACAACCGGTTCGATTACGATCAACGACAACGGTGACGCAGGTTCACTCACAATTGAAAGCACAAACTTGGACATTAACGATTTGACATTTGTCGGAGCTGGAACAATCGCGACTGGAGCCGGAACAGCTCTTGCGATTGATTCAGGCACAACCGGCGCTTTGAATATCGGTACAACAGGTTCTGCAAAGACGATTACTTTTGGAAATGGAACAGGCGGAACAACAATAAATATTGACACAGGAACTGGCGGACTCGATATTGACAACCTCGGAGTTGTTTCAATAGATGGCGAGCTTGTCGCGATTGGAACAGCCTCTGACGGAGACAGTGCAACAGGAGACGCAGATCTCTACGTTTTAGGCGATTTCGAAGTTGATGCAACCGCAAATTTTGACGGAGCCGCTGATTTTGATTCAACAGCAAATTTTGACGGCGCGGTCACTGGCACAACAGATGTTGACTTGACTTTTGCCGGCGGTGAAACGATGACAATTACGAATGCGAGTCTCACGGACACAGCTGGCGCTCTTAATGTCACTGTAACGTCAACAACAGCAAATGCTTCGCTTGAGGCTGTGAACATCATCATGACGAACGCGGATGACAGCAATGCAGAAACAATATCGGGACTCTTTATCTCTTTAGACAATGATGCCACAACATCAGATGACACAGTGATTGGTTTGTATATTGAAGATCCAGAAGACGGAACAGATTCAGCAACTATGGACAGAATGATTTTTTTGGATGCAACAGACTCTTCCGCTGCGCTTGCAGATGGTATTTTTTACAATGTTGATGGAACAATGACAGATGCAATTGACGTCTCTGATGCTGAAATTGTCAACGCCATTAATGTTGGTTCAAACACTATTTTGGGTGTGGAACCTATAATTGATTTTGGTGATTTTGATTTAAGCGCTGATGGTCAGATGACTCTTGCTCCAGATGATGCAGGAGACGCAATAAACATTTCACTTAATACAAATAATAGCCAAGGTCTTGTTATTAATGGTGGGGCGGCGACAACAACAACTGACGGCGCTATTGATCTCAACTTTTTTACCGTGACGAACGGTGCAGAAGGAGTCAATCTTGATATTAATATCAACGATAACTCCAACACAGCGACCGTGATTGGGCAGTTAATCAATGTGGATAATGATTCGGTGACAACAGATGCGACTGTTCATGGATTGTACATTGATAATGAGAACGGTGTTGCGTCCGTGGACAACATGATCACGATCGATAACTCTGATACAGACACTCTCGTCGCTTCTGGTATCCAATTTTTGTCAGCTGGTGGTCGCATCACAGACGTGATCGAGATAGACGCCACGGCGACTGCTGTTGCTGGAAATTCAATCAACATAGAAAGTCCAGCAACAACCGGAAACGCGATTGACATCACATCCTCTGGAATCTTCACCAACGATCTCATTGACATCAACGTCGGCGCACAAGCCGCCACAGGAGACGTTATGGATATAGCGCTGGGCGCAACAGCAGTTGCGGCTCGAGCTTTGGTAGTTACCTCGACAGGCGCTTCTTCAAGCGCTGGCTGGGTTATGAATGTCGACGGTTCAGGGATCTGGACTGGTGACATGGTCTCATTTGATAACACAGGTGATACAGCATCAACTGGCGACTTTATATCTTTCACAACAGGCAATGGTGACGCAGATGGCGATATTATGGATGTGACTGTTGAAGCAAACGCTGTTTCAACTCAAATCTTCGATGTGAACAACGCTGCCATTTCTGATGAAGCCGGCTGGTTGCTTGAGGTTGATACAACTGCCGCATGGACAGGAAACGCAATTGATTTCACAACAGGCGCGCAAGCTTGGACTGGAAGCGTAATGGACTTCAACATAGGCAATGCTGCCGCAACGGGAGACGTTATAAATATCGTCACTTCTGCTCTAGCTGTTGGAGCTCAAGATGTCTACGTTGACAACGCCGCCGCTTCTACAGTAGACGGTTGGTTTGCTGAAGTAAATTCAATTGGCGCTTGGACAGGTAACATGTTTGATGTTGATGTTACTACTGCCATTTCAACAGGAAATGTATTTGACGTGACTTATCCAACAGCCGCTTCAACCGGCAATGCCATTGACCTTAACATGGGAACAAACCTTGCAGGTCAAGCCATTGACATTAACCTGACAGGTGTCCGTACAGATGACGGCATTAATATTGATGATGATTCAACTGGCAATACTCCTGTTCTTGACATG
>JACQXU010000039.1 GCA_016208545.1 Candidatus Uhrbacteria bacterium
CTTGACCCTATTTTCAAAAAACTGTACACTATCGGCGCTTTATTGAAATAAGTAAGTGAGAGGTAGTACGTCTTAGGTATATTGCTTTTGTTCTTACGCATATACTTACTACCTACTACTTAATACCTACTACTAATTTTCACACTATGTCCCCAGAAACAATGACAACTCTTGCCAAAGCGCTCGTTATGGGCATTGGAGGAATTGGTCCAGCTCTCGCGATTGGTTTTATTGGACTTAAAGCAATGGAATCAATCGGCCGAAATCCAGAATCTGCTGGAAAATTATTCGTTCCGATGTTGCTTGGAATGGCGTTTGCAGAGGCAATCGCGATTTATTCGTTGGTTGTTGCGTTTACTTTATAGTATTAAGTAGTAAGTATTAAGTAGTAGGTATACGAGCTTTTCAAAAAGCAAATGTACTTGCTACTTGATACTTTATACTTGCTACTAATTTCTATATGTCTGAAACATCATCTATTGAATTAGTTAATAAGACTGCCGAGGCTGTTGAAGTAACTGGCGGTCTTGGAATGCTTGGAATCAATTTAAAAATTTTTATTGCGCAACTTGTAAATTTTATTGTTGTTCTTCTTGTGCTTTGGAAATGGGTTTACAAGCCGCTTGTTAAATTACTTGACGATCGTGCAGAGCGGATAGAAAAAAGCATGAAACAAACGCAAGAGATTGAAAAACGTTTGGCGCAAAGTGAAGAAGAGTATAAACAAATTTTAAACCAAACTCGCACAGAAGCGTCGGCAATTATGGAACAAACACGCGTTGATTCCGAAAAAAGAAAAAAAGAAATGGTTGAAACAGCCAAACTTGAAGTTCAGCGTGTTGTAGCACAAGGAAAAGAACAACTTAAAGCTGAAAAAACATCGATGGTTAGAGACGCAAAATCTGAAATCGTCGAAATCTCGATCGCGGCGGCTGAAAAAATTCTTCGTGAGTCTGTTGATCAAAAAGTTTCACAAAAATTAGCGCAAGAAGTTGTTGAGAAAATTAGTATATATGAAACTCACAAATAAACAACTTGCAAACGTTTTATTTGAGGCGATTGAGGAAGGAAAGAAAATAGATGTAAGTGAAATTACTGATGCGTTTGTGAAATTGATTGCACAGCGCGGCGAACTTCGTAGAATTCCAAGTGTGATTCAATCGTTTGAACAATTATGGAAATCAAAATATGGCGCCGCAACAGTAACGATCGAAACAGCACATCAACTTTCAGCCTCATTTAAAAAACGAATTGGAGAAATTGCAACTGGCGCTGAAATTCGGGAAATCGTGAACGAAAATTTAATAGGCGGAGCAAAATTAAAAGTGGATGATCGCGTGATTGACGGTTCAATTTCAGGAGCACTTCAGCAATTAAAAGTTTATCTTTCATTATGACGACAAAATCTGAAATTATAGGTGCTCTCAAAAAATCGCTTGAAAAATTTCATAGCGAATCCAAAGAAGAGCAAATTGGAACAGTAATCGCTGTTGGAGACGGCACTGCTCGAATGACTGGTCTTGCAAAAGCTCAAGCGTCTGAAATGTTGGAATTTCCAAATGGAGTTTTTGGAGTCGTGCTCAACTTGGAAGAGGATAGTGTTGGAGCTGTCATTCTTGGAGACGCGTCAAAAATCAAAGAAGGTGACACAGTTAAAACAACCGGACGTATTTTGTCTATTCCGGTTTCTGAAAACGTTCTTGGACGCGTAATTGATCCACTTGGAAATCCAAAAGATGGAAAAGGCAAAATCGAAGCGCGAGAATTTTTTCCAATTGAAAAAGTCGCGCCAGGTGTTATGACACGAAAATCCGTCGGAGTTCCTCTCCAAACAGGAATCAAGGCGATTGACTCGATGATTCCGATTGGCCGCGGACAGCGCGAACTTATTATTGGTGATCGTCAAACTGGAAAAACCGCAATTGCTGTTGACACGATCATTAATCAAAAAGGACAAAACGTGAAATGTATTTACGTTGCGATTGGACAAAAGGAATCCAAAGTCGCAAAAATTGTCGCGAAGTTGGAAGAAGCAGGCGCGATGGAATATACAACGGTTGTTGTGGCCGGTGCTTCTGATCCAGCCGCGCTTTCCTACATCGCTCCATTTTCTGGCTGCACAATTGGTGAATTTTTTATGTCAAAAGGTGAAGACGCTTTGGTGATTTACGATGACCTTTCAAAACAAGCTTGGGCGTATCGTGAAATTTCTTTGCTTCTTCGCCGGCCGCCTGGACGCGAAGCATATCCGGGAGATGTTTTTTATCTTCACTCGCGTTTGCTTGAACGCGCCGCTCGTTTGAGTCTAGAACAAGGCGGAGGTTCGCTCACCGCTCTTCCAATTATTGAAACTCAAGCCGGAGATGTTTCAGCCTACATTCCAACAAACGTTATTTCAATTACTGATGGGCAGATTTATCTTGAAAGTGATTTGTTTTATCGCGGAATTCGTCCAGCTTTGAACGTTGGTTTGTCGGTTTCGCGCGTTGGCTCATCTGCGCAAACGAAAGCGATGAAAAAAGTTGCCGGAAAATTGCGTTTGGATTTAGCGCAATTCCGCGAGCTTGAAGCGTTTGCGCAATTTGCAACTGACCTTGACCCACAAACTCGCGCGCAAATCGAACGCGGACGTCGCACAACTGAAATTTTGAAACAGCCGCAATATCAACCAATTCCATTTGAGGAACAAGTCGCGATTATTTTTGCAGTGATCAATGGATTTTTGGATGAGATTTCAGTTGATCAAGTTGTGAAATGGGAAACGGAGTTTCGTTCATATATGTTGTCATCTGGCGTTGAAACTCTCAAAAAACTTCAAGAAGAAAAAGCAATCAGCGATGAAATCGAGGCTCTGCTCAAAAAAAATATTACGAATTTTAATCAGACATTTAATAAATAGACTGTGGCCGTTCAAACGAGAGCAATCAAACGCCGCATAAAATCCGTCACCAACACTCGCAAAATCACGAAAGCGATGGAATTGGTTGCGGCAAGCAAAATGCGAAAAGCCGTCGGAGCAGTTTCCGCATCACGGCCATATTCAAAATTGGCATGGGAAACTGTTATTTCTGTTGGCGGAAAAGTTGAGGCGACACTTCATCCGCTAATGCGGCAAAGTGAAAAAGTTGACCGCGTTTTGCTTTTGCTTCTTTCGTCTGATCGCGGTTTGGCAGGTGGATATAACACAAACATTATTAAAACAGCTTTGGCCGAAATTCGTCGTTTGGGAGAAAATGTGGAAATTCAAACTGTTTGCATTGGAAAACGCGGAGCAGACGCAATGCGCCGCGCAAAACAACCGATCATGGCAAGTTTTACAGAAATTACTAATAACCCAAAGTTTGAAGAAATTTTACCGATTGGAAAAATGGTGATTGATGAATTCTCCGGTGAAAAATACGATAAAGTTTTGCTCGCGTACACAGATTTTGTGAGCGCCATCAGTCAAAAACCACTCGTGTTGGAGCTTCTTCCTATCGGAGGGCCTGAAAAAACTGAAGAGGTTGGAAGCATTGGAGAAAACCCAGAACCCAAAACCCAGAACCTAAAACCCAATCTCCAACCTCCAACCTTCGAACCAACTCCAAAAGAAGTTTTGAATAAAATTCTGCCAAGACTTGTTGAAACAATGGTTTATCAAGCAGTGCTAGAAGCCGCGGCTTCAGAACATTCATCGCGAATGTTCGCGATGCGAAGCGCGTCTGATAACGCGGCAGAAATGATTGATGATCTTTCATTCACATTTAATCAAGCTCGTCAGGCTGGAATCACACAAGAGATCGCAGAAATTTCAAGCGGCAAAGCCGCATTGGAGAGATAAAATTGAAACCCAAAACCCAAAACCCAAAACCCAAAACCTATAAACATATGCACAAAGGAATCATTTCACAAATCATTGGTCCTGTCGTGGACGTTCGATTCGAGGAAGGGGAACTTCCAGAAATCGGCACAGCGCTTTTAGTTAAAAATCACGAAACAGAATTAACGCTTGAAGTCGCGCAACACGTCGGACATCAAGTTGTACGTTCGGTTGCAATGTCTTCGACTGACGGACTTGAACGCGGGCTTGAAGTTAAAAATTCTGGTGGTCCTATTTCAGTTCCAGTTGGTCCAAAAACACTTGGCCGAATGTTTAATGTGACCGGAGAACCAATTGACGGACTAGGTGATCCAAAAATCGAACGGCGCGATTCAATCCGCAAACCAGCTCCTTCGTTTGCAGATCAATCAACAAAAGATGAAGTGTTTGAAACCGGAATAAAAGTTATTGATCTTATTTGTCCATTTTTGAAAGGCGGAAAAACAGGATTGTTCGGCGGAGCTGGAGTTGGAAAAACCGTTTTGATTCAAGAACTCATTCACAACATTGCAAAAGAGCACGGCGGATATTCAGTTTTTGCTGGAGTTGGAGAACGAACACGCGAAGGAAATGATTTATATCAAGAAATGAAAGCGTCTGGAGTGCTCGACAAAACCTGTTTGGTTTTCGGTCAAATGAATGAACCGCCTGGAGCTCGTGCGCGAGTTGGTTTAACTGGTCTCACACTTGCCGAATATTTCCGCGATGATGAAGGTCGCGACGTTCTACTTTTTATAGATAATATTTTTAGATTTACGCAAGCTGGTTCAGAAGTTTCATCTTTGCTTGGCCGTATTCCTTCAGCTGTTGGATATCAACCAAACCTTGCAACTGAAATGGGAGCGTTGCAGGAGAGAATTACATCAACCAAAAAAGGTTCGATCACTTCAATTCAAGCTGTTTACGTTCCAGCTGATGACCTAACCGATCCGGCTCCAGCCACAACTTTTGGACATTTGGACTCAACAGTCGTGCTTGCTCGTTCACTCGCTGAACTTGGAATCTATCCAGCTGTTGATCCGCTTGATTCATCTTCAACAATTCTTGATCCGAACATTGTTGGACAAGAACATTACAATGTTGCACGAGGTGTTCAGCAGGTCCTTCAACGCTACAAAGATTTACAGGACATCATTGCGATTCTAGGAATGGATGAACTTTCTGACACTGACAAACTTACTGTTTCTCGCTCGCGTAAAATTCAAAAGTTTTTGTCCCAGCCATTTTTCGTCGCTGAACAATTTACTGGTTCAGCTGGAAAATATGTGAAGCGTGAAGATACTGTTCGAAGTTTCAAAGGAATTTTAGATGGTGAATATGATCAGATTCCGGAACAGGCGTTTTATATGAAAGGGAGTATTGAGGAAGTAGTGAACGCAAAAAACATATAAGGAAAGGTTTTTGGTTCTGGGTTTTAGGTTAACATTCAACACTTATGCCACTCTCTTTAAAAATTGTAACTCCAGAACGAATCGTTTATGAAGACACGGTTGATTCGGTTTCGGTTATGACAGAAATGGGTGAAGTAACAATTTTGCCAGGACACATTCCGCTTGTTGCTAATCTTCAAGCCGGAGAATTGCGCGCAAAAAAAAATAACGAAGAAATTTTTCTTGTTTCTTCGACTGGTTTTTTGGAAGTGCGTTCGGGAAACCAAGTTACTATTCTAGCTGACACTGCGGAGCGAGTTGAAGAATTGGAACTTGAAAAAATAGAGGCCGCAAAAGAACGCGCAAGAAAAATACTTGAAGAAAAACGAAACATTGACGATGTTGCGTTCGCTGACGCGGCCGCGGCTTTGGAGCGCGAACTCGCGCGCGAACGAGTTGCAATCAAAAGGAAAAAATATCGCGACGTTGGTAAGCAAAATTGATCAGAATTCCAAACTGACTTGAAAAATATTTCAAGTTAGAATTGGGTTTCGGATCCCAAACTAAAATACTAATGGAGTGAGACTATGCCAAACGGCTTTGATCTGCACACAATGCCAATCGCGCAACTGCGATCATGGCTTCTTGAGCACAACAGGCAACAGAGCGAGATTTTCTGTGAGCCTGACACCAAAGGACTTCGCATGCAACATCGCGGCATGCATCCAACGGAATTCATGGCCTTGAAATGCATGGACGGCCGTCTCAATCTGCCTCTTATCGCGCAGATTCCGCTTGGAATCGTTCAGCCCTTGCGCGGACTTGGCGGAAAATTCGATCTTGGTTGGCCATATCTTGGCGAGGTTGTGACCGATTGGGTTCGTTACTCCATGGGAAAAGGTCGAGACTGCATTATTCTTGTCACATACCACTGGTCACGTGGCGACAAACATCGTGGCTGTCGTGGCTTTGGTAATGACGAGGAAGCGGCTCGAGCTTACACTGTCGAATTCACCGCGCAAGTAGAGAGGATGTACGGGAAGCGACACGCGACAGTATATCCAGTTCGTCTTGGTGTTGAAACAGACGAAGACGCTTTGGTTTTTCATGGGGTCAATGGAAAGGTTTTGGATCTTTCAAAGGCAGATGGATATACCGAAACCGATCTACGCGTTGCGCTCGCTGATCTGTTCCCGGACATGAAACAACGCATGTTGGAGGATTTACTTCCGCTCGCAGTTGGTAATGTTCGACACATCGCGGAAGTGCGAAAGTCGAATCGGCCAATTGAAGAAGCCGAGCATCGTGAACGAATAATTGGCGCTGGGAGAGGGTTTGATTGGTTGCACATCTTGAACCTCGCGTTCTTAGTTGGACCATTTGATCCTGACCTTGCAAAGCCAATTCGAACTGCGGCGAAACTCATCGCTGACAATCTCACAGCTGGTCGTGTGCCAGATGATGGGATTGTTCTTCTCACTTGCGCTCCGTATCGCGAGGAAGCCGGGTACGATGTCCCGCGCGCAACAGAGAAAGTCACGATGCTTTCAAGGTTTGCCTTGAGTGTAATCGAGGACGAAGTTCCTGATCTCAAAGGTCGTGTGCATTTGATCACTGGAGTCGTGAATCAACACACTCGAAAACTCGATGAAGTCAGTCTCTAGCACCCAAATCGGGTGCTTTTTTTATTGAAAAGACATCTACTAAAGTCGCTTCCGGTCTGAACGATGTTATAGACATCATTTTCATTCTGTTTCAAATAGCATCCGGCCGGATTCTATTTGAAACAAAAAAATACTATGGACATCACATTGTGAAACCACACTTAGAAAGATGAAAAATGAGTAAGATGCGCAGTTTTGGAGCGTGGAGAAATTTGAAACGTATCCATAGATACGGTGAAAATTTTCCACGAGAAAAACAAG
>JACQXU010000040.1 GCA_016208545.1 Candidatus Uhrbacteria bacterium
AATTCTCAAACTCGATTCCGATTCCTGAAAGATTAAAAGATTATTTGGATCGTGAAAAAAAATCTGTCTTGCTCGGTAATTCATTTTCTGATTTGAAAAAATTTTTATTGGATTGATTTCGTGGACGCACCAGGATTCGAACCTGGGACCTTCTCGGTGTAAACGAGACGCTCTAACCAGCTGAGCTATGCGTCCTTAAACAAACACTCGATCTTTTCCTGTAATAACTTTAAGCATCATTGCCTCAACACCAATATCAAATCTCGTACCTTGCATTTCTTCTCCATCAGCAAAAAGCGAAATCGGCTTATCACTACGAATCGCCAAAAATTGAAAAGGCAGGACACTTTGCGTTTCTTGATGGCGAGCGAATGGCCCCCATCCTCGACGAATTGACGAATGAATATTTGCTCTTAGCATTCCGTCGCACGGATTACTGACATCAGCTAAATTTTGAATCTCCAAATCCGCACGAGAAGTCGGAACAATTCGATACTTTCCATTGTTGCACATTAATTCCGCTTTAAATTCAGGTACACGAACACCTGTAATAAACTTACGGCCATTGATAGTTCCGACATCAATTTGTTCAATGCGACGCGCAGACAAAATATCGCACGCGGCAACTCCATTTGGAATACCCAAAAGTCGCGCAAGTTCATTTTTTGGTCCGATCGGAATCAAACCGAGCACAATCTTACTTTCCGAAATCACATCAAGTACTTTTCGCACAGTATCATCGTTTCCTAAAACAACGACCGTCTTCACTCCGCGATCAATTTCATCACGAATCATTTCTTCAGCGTTTCGAAAAAGCGCAAGACGCGAAATCTTCCCGGCAATGCCGAGGTCCGTCAAACGGTTTTCGATATCAAGAAGTTCTCGTTCGTACCGTTTATTTTCTTGAATGAATTCGTCGTAAAGATAACAATACATGAAAAAGTTTTATTCTGTCTTTTCCATCTCCCCCATTGTGATCTTTCCGTTTACTCGCGCGCCGGTTGCGATCGACAAATTTTGTGTCTCCACATCTCCTTGAATAACAGAAGTAGCCAAGAGCTCAAGACGTTCGCTTGCGTGAATATTTCCCTTGACCTCACCGGCGATCACAGCGCTTTTTGCAGTAACGTCAGCATGAATGCGAGCGCTCTGTCCGATCGTGAGAGCTTGTGTTGTCTCGATTGAACCGTTCACTTCCCCATCAATCACAACATCTCCTTGTGAATGAAAATCCCCCTCAACTTTAACTCCTTGCGCAATGATTGTTTCATTGCTTGATTGCTGTGGCATAGATTGTTCAGATTTGACTCGAAACATATATATAGGACGATCTTAATAGATCGCCTACATCTCGTCAATTGGCTCAATACCCATAAGCCACAATCCATTTTTCAGCACTTGTTCAACACTTTGAATAAGTCCAAGTCGAGACGTTTGAACAGATTTTTCGGATTTTAGAATTGGAACTTCATTATAGTAATGTGAAAAAACCTGACACAAATCAAAAAGATAACGCGCTAGTTGATTGAGTTGATATGTTTGACTGATTTCGAATAAGACTTCTGGATACCGAGCAAGCTGTGTTATGAGTTGGTGTTCAAGCGGATGGTTTAGAGATTGCGCATCAAGAATTGGTTTTACTTTTCCGGCTTTGTTGAACAAATTTTGTATTCGAGCAAATGAATAAAGTAAATACGGACCGCTGAAACCCTCAAACGATAGCGCTTCGTTAAAATCAAAAATTATTTTTTTCTCAACGTCTTGTTTGAGCATTCCAAAACGCATCGCGGCAAATGCTATCAAACGAGAAGTTGATTCAATCTGTTTTTCATCCCAATCCGAATGCCGTTCTTTTGTTGCTTTTTGCGCTTGAGTGATCAAACGATCGCGAAATGTCTCATAACGAATTACGTTTCCAGTTCTTGAAGCCATCACTCCGTCAGAAAGCGTTACAAATTCGTACGCAAGATGATAAAGTTCACGCTCAAACTTCATCCGAGCAAGAGTCGCGAATAATTGTTGAATGGCGTGAGATTGACGCGCATCGACGACGTAAATCGAACGAGTCGGGTGGTAATCTTCTTCTTTTTTAAGCGCAAGCCCGAGATCTTTCGCATTGTAAAGTAAAGTTCCGTCAGATTTCACTAGCAGATTCACACCTAATTTTTCTTCCTCCAAATCTACTATCCACGCGCCTTCTGACTGAATAACTATTCCTTTTTTTATTAAGTCATCAATTATTTTTCTTGTTTTGCCGATAAGATCACTCTCGAAATACCATTTTTCAAGTTTTATATTGAGCTCTGTGTAAACTTCCTCCAGAAAATCCACTGACCATTGCCAAGTTTTTTTCCAAATCTTTACTTCATCTCCGCGCTGTTCTTCCAAATTTCGAAACACGGCCGCGACTTCTTCTTTATACGCAGGATTTTCTTCAACAGCTTTTGTCGCCTCAACATAAACTTCACGCAAAAAATCAATCTGATTTTCTTTTGAAACTTCCTCGTCCTTGTGAAATTTGCTGATCGCCCAAACTGATTTTGCAACATGCGCTCCAAGATCATTTATGTACGCAACAGGAATTACGTCATATCCATTTGCTTCAAGAACAGAAATCAACATTTGACCCAAAAAAAGATTTCGCAAATGACCAATGTGAACATCTTTGTGTGTATTGAGATTCGCGTATTCAATCATCACGCGTTTATTTTCGCCAACGTTTGAGCGTCCGTACGTTTCTTCACGTTCAGAAATATCCGAAAGAATACTTGTTCCAAATTCGGACGAAAAAACAAAATTCACATACGGACCGATAGCGCGAACATCTGCAATAAATTCTTTAGGGCCAATCTTAGCGGCGATCTCGGTCGCAATTTCATTCGGATTTCTTTTCAGATTTTTTGCGAGCGTAAAACACGGAAACGCAACGTCTCCTAAACTTGGGTCCGGCGGCAGAGCAAAATCATCGATCGAAGGCGAAAAACCGCCTCCAACGGCTTTTTTCAATTCCTGCAAAATCTGTTGTTTAGCTTTTTGAATGGGATACATAACTTTCTAATTTGTCTTTTGCTTCTTGTAATTTTTGTCGCATTTTTTCTACAACTTGCGGCGGTGCTTTAGATACAAATTCTTTGTCGGAAAATTTATTTTCGATCATCAAAATATAATCGCGAAGTTTTTCACTTTCTTTTTGAATTCTTGCTTCTTCCGATTTCGAATCTTCGATCGGAAGAATAATGTGAGCTGTGATTTGATCAAGAACAACAACAGCAAAACCGGATCCAAATTCTGGAAGTTGAGAAATAATTTCAATGTCTTGAACGCGCGCAAGCGTTTTTATGATCGACAAATTTTCTTCAATAATTTTACGAGTGTGTGAATCTTGTATTTGCAAACGAACATCAACTGATTGTTCTTGACGAACTTTATATTGCGATCTGATATTTCGAATAGAAATGATAAGTTGTTGAACCCGAGAAAATTCATGTTCAGCTGAAAAATCAGTATTCGTTGTTTGCTCTTTTGGCCACGATTCAACGATTAATAAATCTGACGAAATGTTTTTCCAAATCGCTTCTGTCACAAATGGCATAAATGGATGCCAGAGAACAAGTAGTTGTTTTAAAACGAAAAACAAAATATTTTCACTATCTCTTGCCTCTTGCTTATTACCTATACCATCTTGCTTCTGAATCTTGGCAATCTCCAAATACCAATCAGCAAATTCTCCCCAAGTAAAATCACGCAACTTTTCTCCTGCTTGAGAAAATTCGTAATTTTCAAGATGATCTGTTACTTCTTTTGTAACCGTTGCAAATCGTGAAAGAATCCAACGATCGGCCAAAGTCATGTCATTGCGAGCCACGAGTTGGTCGAGTGGCGAAGCAATCTCTGATGGGATTACTTCGTCGACTTCGTCTCCTCGCAATGACAACAAAACGAACCGTGAAATGTTCCATAACTTATTTGTGAAATTGCGATACCCAGCAATTTTTTCTTCAGATAATTTCGTATCATTTCCAGGTGTTGTTCCAATTACAAGCGACAAACGCGTCGCATCTGCTCCAAATTTTTCAATCATATCAAGCGGATCAATGATGTTGTCGAGCGACTTGCTCATTTTGCGCCCCTGTTCATCACGAACAAGTCCGTGCAAATAGACATCTCTAAACGGAACCTCGCCAACAGTGTATGTTGTCATTAGAATCATTCGTGCAACCCAAAAAAATAAAATATCGTACCCAGTTTCAAGAACGGATGTTGGATGATAACATTCGAGATCTGTTGACATTTTTTCACCGGTGTGAAAAGACGTCAACACGTTATTCTGGTCAGGCCAACCGAGTGTCGAAATTGTCCAAAGTCCTGCACTAAACCAAGTGTCGAGCGTATCTGTATCCTGTTGCCAATCTTCTCCTTCCGGAGCTGTAACGCCAACAAATGGTGTCTCCAACTTCTGATCTCCGACTTCTGACTTCTGTTTGTACCATACAGGAACACGATGACCGTACCAAATCTGCCGGCTGATATTCCAATCACGCAAATTATCAATCCAATGAAAATACGTTTTTTCAAAACGATCCGGAATGATGCGAATTTGTTTTGTTCGTACAACGTGTTGCATTATTTCTTTAAGAGCCAACAACTGGCCATTTTTAATTCCTTTGATCGGTGAATGTTCGGACTGACGAAATGAAAACTGTTTATTAACATCGATAAACCATTGCACTTTTGGAAGAGGTTCAATTGCTGTTCCACAACGATAACAAACCGACAAATTGTGAACATAATCTTCATCAATGTGGTCAACAAGTCCTTTTTTCTCAAGCACTGAAACGATTTCCTCTCGCGAGTCGTGTGCATTTTTTCCAGCGAACGTTCCAGCCGCTTTAGTTAGATTTCCGTCTTCATCAATAATTTTCAAAATTTCAAAATCATATTTTTTAGCCAAATCAAAGTCAACGAAACTATGTGCTGGGGTAATCGTCATTGCGCCTGAACCAAGCGATATGTCAGCGACCTCGTCAGCAATTACTTTCGCTTTTACTATTCCTTCAATCCACTCAACGTCCATTTCTTTTCCAATTAAATTTTTGTAACGGTCGTCGTTTGGATGCACTACGATAACTTTGTCAGCAAATTTTGTTTCCGGACGCGCTGTTCCGATCACGACAGGCCCATATTTAAAATAATAAAATTTGGTTTTTTGTTCTTTATATTCAACTTCATCATCAGCAAGAGTAGATTTACATCGCGGACACCAATTCACCATTCTGTCACCTCGGTAGATTAATCCGTCGTCATACATTATCTTAAACGCAGTGTTGACTGCTTTATTGCGAACTTTATCAAGTGTGAATGCTTCGCGCGTCCAATCCAAACTTGCTCCCATTTTTTTTGCCTGATTCACAATTACGTCGTGCGACTCACTCGCAAATTTTTCAACACGTTTCAAAAATTCCTCTCTGCCGAGCTCGCGCCGAGGATCTTTCATTCCATCTTTCATGAGAAGTTTTTCAACTTTTGTTTGTGTAGCAATTGCCGCATGATCGGTTCCAGGAATCCAAAGTGCTTTTTTGCCGCGCATGCGCGCAAACCGAGTCATAACGTCCTCAATCGCAAGCATGACAGCATGACCCATGTGAAGCGTGCCTGTAACGTTTGGCGGAGGTAAGACAATACTAAACATTTCCGTCCGTTTACCTGGCAAATTGTCCGGATTAAAAAACCCGCTCTTTTCCCAGGCGGCGTAAATTTCGTCTTCGTATTGTTTCGCTTCGTAGGCTTTTGGAATTTCGTTTTTTGCCATAGAACAAATAAAACAGAAAGAATCAACATCGGTCAGTGTATAAAAAATGCGATGATTTTGCAAACACCACTTCATCGAATAACTAATATGCAAATTTTCCGTTCCGTACACAGTTTCATTTGGTATCCGGCCGGATTCTAAATGGAACATTATTGCTCGGACAAATCAGAAGCAATTCTCCTTACTCGCTCACGTTCTTTTTTTAGAAGACGCAACTTTTCCTTCTTCTTCTTCAATCTCCTATACACCTTTTTTGTGCTCGATATATTTTGTGTTGTCAGTGACAAACCTTGAATAACATGAACCCAAGACTTCATTTTTAATAAAGAGACAAGCGCTGAAAGTTCTTGAGCGATATCTCGCGATGTAAACCAAAGACTCTGATGAATCATCTTAAAATTTGCGCGTTTCAATAGCGTGCGCAATACCAAACGCACACGACGCGACGCTTCTGGAATATCAAAACTAACGTAACAGAATTCTCCTTTTGAAAGATGAGACTTTTTTTCAATAATCAATTTTTTTAGCGCCTCTTCTACTCCATTGTCTAACAATTTAATAAATAGACGATCGCCTTCTTTCTTTGTCAAAATATAATTCTTTTCTTCAAGTCTGCGAATTGCATTTTTTATCTGTTTGATCTCAAGAGATTTCTCTCCAACTTCTTTCCAACGCAACATCTCTTC
>JACQXU010000044.1 GCA_016208545.1 Candidatus Uhrbacteria bacterium
ATTTGGCCGCGACGTGCTTCCAGTCGCTCTTTATGTGCGCGGTCTTGCTCAAACGCAAAAACTCTAGAACGAATCAGTGACAATGCTCGTTTTTTGTTTTGTTTTTGTGAGCGTTCTTCTTGGCAGGAAGCCATAATGCCAGTCGGCAAATGGGTTATGCGCACTGCCGAATAGGTTGTGTTCACGCTTTGTCCGCCATGTCCGCTTGCTGTTGTTGCTTCAATTTTTATATCTTCAGGTTTAATTTGGATGTCAATTTCTTCAGCTTCAGGCAAAACAGCAACAGTTGCTGTTGATGTGTGCACACGGCCTTGTTTTTCAGTTTCCGGCACGCGTTGAACACGGTGCACTCCGCTTTCATATTTTAGTCGGCTGTAAACATTTCGTCCCTCAATTGAAAAAATAATTTCTTTGAATCCGCCGACTTCATTGCGATTTGATGAGATTAGTTCTGTTTTCCAGCCTTGTTGTTCAGCATAAATCATGTACATTCGCATCAGTTCTGCCGCAAAAAGCGAGGCCTCATCTCCTCCTGCGCCAGCGCGGATTTCTACAATGATATTTTTTTTGTCCATCGGATCTGGTGGCACAAGCGCGCGCAATAATTCTTTTTCAAGCGATGGAAGTTTTGCTTCTAAAGTTCCGATTTCTGTTTGCGCAAGCTCGAGCATTTGTTCGTCAGTGGATTCTTTGAGTGTTTCTTTTGCGCCGCTTAAATCAGAATTTACTTTTTCGTATCGTTTCACCACATCCATGACTTCTTTTAGATCAACATATTCTTCATTCACTTCACGCAATTTTTTTGGATTCGAAAGCACCTCGGGCGCAGAAAGCCGTGATTCGAGTTCTTGGAAGCGTTTTTTTGTTGATTGAAGTTTGTCGAGTAAAGACATAATCTGACTTCTGACCTCTGACCTCTGACCTCTGACTTCTGACCTCTGACTTCTGACATTCTGGAGTTGCGGTCAAGAACAGAAAATCTGTGCGGTTCAATTACAATTTATTCTAACATAAAAACGCCTTACACAAAGTGAGAGACGCTTTTGTTTTTTGTTAAGCTTCTTTTGCGCGTTTTGCCGTTTTTTGCGTTGTTCGCTTTTCGCGCTTAACCTTTTTGCCGGTTGTTGTTGTTTTCTTTTGTGCCGCACGGGCTTTGAATTTCTCAACTCGTCGAGCAGTATCAATAATCTTTTGTTCACCGGTGTAGAATGGATGGCAAGCCGCGCACAATTCAACATCGATCGCTTGCTCTGTTGAGCCGACTTCGTATACTGTGCCGCAGGCGCAAGTTATCTTTGCGTCTTCGTAAAATTCTGGGTGAATGGTTTTTTTCATACACGGTAGTACAACAATGATATTTACATTTGTTGGTGTTTCTTTGACTGACATTTGTACGACGCCTAACGTAGTGTGTCGTACAAATTATATTTATGTTCGGAAAGACGGGTGACAGATCATTGTTGTCCTACCGAGCATATCCGAGCGAAGATTAACAAGTCGAGCATACATTGTCAAGAGTTGAGAAAATGGTAGAAAAGTAGCAGAGTAGTAAAGGGAATTATGACGCAAATTGAAAAATTCGATTACAATCTTCCGAAAGAGTTGATTGCACAACATTCTATTTTGCCGCGCGATCATTCGCGATTGATGATTTTGAATAGAAAAACAGGGGAGTGGAAGCATGAGAATTTTTTTGAAATTGTGAATGAGTTGAAAGCTGGCGACGTACTTGTGTTTAATGATACGAAAGTTTTTCGTGCCCGTCTTAAAACAGATGAAGGGTTGGAAATTTTTTTATTGCGCTCGAGTGAAAACAATGTTTGGGAAATACTGGCGCGGCCTGGAAAAAAAATTAAACTCGGACAAATAATTTGTATTCAAAAAAAAGATGACTCACTTTGCGGAAAAATTATTAAAAAAAAATCAGACGGAATTGTTTTGGTGGAATTTGATCGCTCACCAAAAGATGTGGTCGGGTTTGCAAACACACACGGAGAAATTCCGATTCCTCCATACGTGAAAAACAAACCAGAACGATTGGAAGATTATCAAACTATTTACGCAAAAGAAACCGGTTCTGTTGCGGCGCCGACAGCCGGATTTCATTTCACAAAACAACTCATGGATGAACTAAAAACAAAAGGTGTGCAGTTTGAATTTGTTACGCTTCACATTGGAATAGGAACTTTTCGTCCAGTTAAAACAAAAACAATCGAAGAACACGAAATGCACAGCGAATTTGTTTCGATTTCAAAAGAAACAGCTGATCGAATCAATCAAGCTAAAAAAGAAAAACGTCGCGTGATTGCTGTTGGAACAACGACTGTTCGAACTATTGAAGGAGTTTATTCTGCTTGCCGCGAGTTTTGTAGTTTTACCGGCAACATCAATTTATTTATCAAACCAGGTTTTGATTTCAAAATAATTGATGGACTCATTACGAATTTTCATTTACCAAAATCAACACTGCTTGTTTTGGTTTCAGCTTTTGCCGGCAGAGAAAACGTTTTGCGAGCGTACGAAGAGGCCGTTTTTCAAAAATACAGGTTTTTTTCTTTCGGCGACGCAATGTTTATTGCTTAATCGAATACGTTACACTAACGTGCAAAGTTACTTCCTCTTGTCCTTCCTCAATTGTTGGCGCAACAGAAACATCATCAGCAACTGCTTCGACCTTTGCGTATCCATAAATTATCGGGCCGCCATCTTTCCATTCATTATAACTAGTTGGAGTGTTTAGTTTGACTCCTAACTGATCTGCAATTGCCTGCGCGCGAGATTGTGCGTCAGCAATTGCTTCAAGTCGTGCCTCGTCTACAGCTTTGAGATCATTTTCAACAGCAAAATTTGGTCCAGATATATTTGTTGCGTTGTTTTGCCCGACTGTTTCTAGAATTGATGAAACTTTTTCAAGATCTCTGATCGTGAGCTCGACAGTCTGACTCACAACCCAACCGATTACTTTGTCATAAGTTCCCGTTTGCGGATCGTATTTTTTTTCTTCGTACGCGTTGTAAGTGCTTGTTTGAATGTCTTTTGCGTCCATTCCAAGCGTTTTTATTTTTTCAATTAGACTATTCATTCTTTCTGAATTATCATTTTGAGCTGAACTAAGAGTTTCAGCTCTGGATTCAACAGCAAAAGACACTCTGGCAATGTCCGGTCTGATTTCCGCACGGCCGACACCATCGACATTGATTGTGAATTCATACGGCGTTGGTTTGCCGACTTGAACGGATTCTCGCCATGTGAACCATGTTTTGAATCCTAAGAATAAAGCGAGCGTAATTAAAACAAGTGCGCTAAGAACATTGAGCGTCTTGTTATCTGAAAAAAGGTTTGTAATCATATGACGAAATTGTATCAAATCTTGACATATTTTCACAAAATCAATATACTATCGGCGTTAATCAACTAATAAAACAGGTGGAATAAATAGATGCGTCTCCTCCCGCAAATAACGTGTGCATATCTATCCACTGGAGCTAAAAGGAGAAAAATTTATGAATAAACCTTCAATAGAAGACATGCTCAAATCGGGCATGCACTTTGGCCACAGCACTTCTCGTTGGCATCCAAAAATGAAACCGTTTATTTTTGGTGAACGCAGTGGTGTGCACATTATCAATCTTGAAGAAACTCAAAAACTTCTTGATCAGGCTTTGGAACAGATTAAACAAATTGTTTCTCGCGGCGGTGTGATTTTATTTGTTGGAACAAAAACTCAAGCGGCTCCGATTGTTCGAAAATACGCGGAATCCTGCGGAATGCCGTTTGTGACAGAACGATGGCTTGGTGGAACTCTCACAAATTTTCGACAGATCAAGGAAACTCTTAAACGTTTTAAGTCTTTGAAAGATCAGCGCGACAAAGGCGAACTTCGAAAATACACAAAAAAAGAACAGCTCATGATTCAATGGGAAATTGCTGACATGGAAAAACGAATTGGAGGAATCGAGTCGCTCACAAAAATTCCAGATGCTTTATTTGTGATTGATATTCGCAATGAACGCACTTCCGTTCGAGAAGCAAATAATACTGGAACAAAAGTTTTTGCTGTTTGCGACACGAATGTAAATCCAGAAGGAGTTGATTACATCATTCCTGCAAACGATGATTCGGTAAAGGGGATCGAACTTTTGTGCAAAGTTGTTTGTGAAGCAGTGAAAGAAGGGAAGGCAACACCTATGACAACTAACATCTGACATTTGACAACTTACATTTGACTCAAAATTATGTTAATCGACGCTAAACTCGTTTCACAACTTCGCGTGCAGACCGGCGCTGGAATGATGGATGCAAAGTCCGCGCTTGAAGAATCAGACGGCGATCTTGAAAAGGCCGCTGAAGTTCTTCGCAAAAAAGGTGTTATAAAAGCCGCTAAAAAAGCCGATCGTGAAACACGCGAAGGTCGCGTTCACGCGTATATCCATTCAAACGGAAAACTCGGTGCGCTTGTGGAAGTTTTGTGTGAAACGGATTTTGTCGCGCGAAATGAAGTATTTATTGATTTTTGTAATGACATAGCAATGCATGTGAGCGCTTGCGATCCACTTTATGTTTCGCGTGCCGATGTTCCTTCTGAAATGGTTGAAAAAGAAAAACAAATTTATCTTGAAGAAATGGCAGGACAGTCAAAACCAGCGGACGTGATGGAAAAAATAATTGAAGGGAAATTGAACAAATGGTTTTCAGAAATTGTGCTTTTGGAACAGCCGTTTATTAAAGATGAAGACAAAACTATTGAAGAGTATTTGAAAGAAAAAATCGCATCGCTTGGCGAGAATATGCAGATTAAGAGAGTTTGTAGACTAAGTATTTGAGAAATGAAAATGCGCTCGCTAGGGCGTATTTTTTATTTGTGCTAAAATGTTTACAAAACCTAAAACCTAAAACCTTTCCATATTTATGCTTCGCGTTGCAATCAATGGTTTTGGCCGAATTGGCCGCACAACACTTAAAGTCGGTTGGAAAAGAAAAGGTGTCGAATTTGTCGCGATCAATGATTTGACAGAACCAAAAATTCTCGCGCATCTTCTCAAGTACGATTCTGTTTTTCGAGCGTGGAATGTTTCAGTCAAAGCTGGAAAAGATTTTTTGTTGATTGATAAGAAAAAAATTCCTGTGTTCACGCAAACTGATCCAGCGACAATTCCGTGGAGCGCGCACAAAGTTGATGTTGTTATTGAATCAACTGGACGTTTTACAAAAACAGAAGACGCAAAAAAACATTTACAAGCTGGCGCAAAACGAGTTGTCATTAGCGCGCCGTCCGATGATGCACCGACTTTTTTAATTGGAGTTAATCATAAAGTTTGTCGAAAAGATCAAACAATAATCAACAATGCTTCTTGCACAACAAATTCTGTCGGACCAGTCGCGCAGATTTTGGTTGAAGCGTTTGGTGTTAAAAAAGCAATGCTAACGACTATTCATTCAGTGACAGCAGAACAAAACATTGTTGACAGTATTCCTCCGAAACTTCATCCTGATTTGCGTCGAGCTCGAAGCGCGCTTGTGAATCTGGTTCCAACAAGCACTGGAGCCGCTAAAGCAACAACACAAGTAGTCACATCTCTTAAAAATAAATTCGACGGGATCGCTGTTCGCGTTCCAACGATTGATGTTTCACTTACTGATTTTACTTTTCTTCTTTCAAAACAAACAACTATTGAAGAAGTGAATCAAGTTTTTCGCAATGCTGCTCGTTCGCCGCGCTGGAAAAATATTCTCGGAGTAACTGATGAGCCGCTCGTCTCAACGGATTTTATTGGATCAACTTTTGGAACCGTTGTTGATCTTCAAATGACACGTTTGGTTGACGGCGATCTTTTGAAAGTTCTTGCGTGGTATGACAATGAGTGGGGATATTCTGAACGGTTAATGGATATGGTTCAGTACGTTGGAAAATTTTAAAATAGGTGTAAGGTTTTAGGTTTTTGGTATTAGGTTTTATTAAAACCCAAAACATAAATTTATTTTGTGGAATTAATTTTCGACTTAATAATTTTTTTCTTTCTCATTACTGTTGGAATTTTTTTATTACAAGAGTTTCATCACAAAAGACGAGCTATTTTTGTTTTGTTTTTATTTTTTTGGCTCGCGATTTTTTATGGAAGTTTTATCGAACCGCGGTTTTTGATTGTCAAACAAACATCGATTGATCTTGTTGATTCGCCAACACAAACTATTCGAGCGGCTGTTTTGTCTGATATTCACGTTGGTCCATTTAAAAAAGCAGATTGGGTTTCTAAAGTTGTAAAAACCGTTCGTGAAACACATCCGGATGTTGTTTTTATTTTGGGTGATTTTGTTGTGAAATCTGCCGCGGACGTTCAATGGCTTGAGCCACTTTCAAAACTCAAAGCTCCATACGGAGTTTATGCAGTAACTGGAAATCACGAATATGACGCAAACGCATCTGACGAAGTAATTTCAGCGCTCGAGTCATTTGGAATCGAAGTTATTGAAAACGAAACACTAAATTTAGAAATTAAAGGAAAAACAATACGACTTGCCGGTGTGTCTGACATTTGGTTTGAAGGAGATGTCACAAAAACAATGCAAAACGTTTCCGAAGACGACGCAACAATTTTACTTGCGCACAATCCAGACGTTGTTTTGTTTGACGATTCGCGTTTGGCTGATCTTGTTCTTGCCGCTCACACACACGGCGGACAAATTCGTTTGCCGTTGATTGGTCCAGTGCCTGCACTTCCCACAAAACTTGGTCGAGAGTTTGATGAAGGTTGGTTTGAATATAATAATCAACCTCTTTTTATCACAAGTGGAGTTGGAGAAACCGGAACCCGCGCGCGATTTTTCAATCTGCCAGAGATAGTTGAAATGGAAATTAGGTTTTAGGTTTTGGGATCAGTTGTCAGACGTCAGATGTCAGATGTTTGGTTTTAGATTGATGTGCTACCATAAGTCCAACTATGTCAATTCGGTTGCGCAAAATTCCACAAGATTTACAGCTTAAAGGCAAGTGTGTGATTTTTCGTATGGATGGAAATGTTCCGATCGAAAAAGGGCGAGCTGTTGACGGTCCGCACGGACGCATCGCTCGAGCAGCAGTTGATATTGATTGGCTTTTACAGCGCGGTGCTCGTGTGATCGTGCTTACTCACTTAGGACGTCCAAACGGCAAGCGAAAAGCCGCTTATTCTGTTGCGCCGATTGCAAAACGATTGGGGAGTTTACTTGGAACAAAAATTTCCGTGTCGCGAACGCTTTGCGGAATGCGAGCTGAACACGCTGTTGCAAATTTGAAAGATGGCCAGATTTTGCTTTTGGAAAATATACGATTTGATTCTCGCGAAACTGAAAATGATTCTGAATTTGCGAAATTGCTTGCGCGGCTCGGCGACATTTACATCAACGATGCGTTTTCTGTTTCTCATCGGAAGCATACTTCCGTAAACGCGATCGCAAAAGAGATTCCATCTTATGCCGGACCTCTTCTTTCAAATGAAGTTAATGTTCTCTCTCAACTTGAGAAAAATACAAAACATCCGTTTGTGCTTTTAATGGGCGGACTCAAAATCGAAACTAAACTTCCGGTTATAGAACATTTGTCAAAACAAACAGATCAAATCTTGCTTGGAGGAGCGCTTGCTACAACTTTTTTGGCGGCCCACGGAGTGTCTGTTGGAAGATCAGTTTTTGATGCAGAAGGTGTGGAAGTTGTTAAAAAAATGTCAAAAGATATTTTGGAA
This sequence comes from Candidatus Uhrbacteria bacterium, assembly GCA_016208545.1. Lineage (GTDB taxonomy): Bacteria > Patescibacteriota > Patescibacteriia > UBA9934 > GWF2-40-263 > JACQXU01. Next base: position 7,719 of record JACQXU010000044.1, read on the forward strand.
AAAATAATTCTTCCAGAAGATGTTGTTGTTGCTTCAAGTTTTCGCAAAGATGCAAAAAAACGCATTGTTGTTGTTTCTGCAATCGGTTCGCGCGACAGAATAGTTGATATTGGTCCAAAAACACACGAGCATTTTATCAAATTAATTTCACAAGCAAAAACAATAGTTTGGAATGGTCCGTTTGGATATTGCGAGATCGGAAGTTTTTGTGATGGAACTCGCGCGATCGCGCAAGCAATTGCAAAACGCACAGGCGCGGCAGTAACAATTGTTGGCGGCGGTGATACTGGTCCTGTACTTGAACAGATGAAACTTGCCGATCAATTTACTTTATTTTCAACCGGCGGTGGAGCAATGCTTGAATTTTTGGCTGGCCAAACTTTTCCTGGTTTAGAACCATTGAAAATTTATGATGTCCAAAACACTTAACTACCGATCGGTAGTTAAGTGTGATTTCATTTTTTATGAAATACACAATCGAATCTATACACGCTGATGAAATTTTAGATTCGCGCGGAAATCCAACTGTGCAAGTTTCTGTTTTGTTAAAAGATGGAACAATCGGTATTGCATCTGTTCCAAGTGGCGCTTCAACTGGAATTCATGAAGCGCTTGAACTTCGAGACAACGACAAAAAACGTTTCAAAGGCAAAGGCGTTTTGAAAGCTGTTCACAATGTAAATACGACAATTGCAAAAGCGTTGTTTGGAATCGATGCGACAAAACAAAGACAGATTGATCAGATTATGATTGATTTTGATGGAACAGAAAATAAAAGTCGGCTTGGCGCGAACGCAATTTTGGGAGTATCGCTTGCTTGTGCGCACGCGGCCGCGAAAGCAAAAAAAATGCCATTGTATTCTTACTTGCGTTTTGTGTTTGATTTGCAGTACAAAAAATATCATTTACCGATTCCAACGATGAACGTTTTAAATGGAGGCGCTCATGCAGGCTGGATTTTGGATTTTCAGGAATTTATGATTGTTCCTGTTCAGCGATCGTTTCATGAACGAATGCGTTGCGGTGCGGAAATTTTTTACGCGCTCGGGGAACTTCTTACAAAAAAAGGTTTTTCAACTCTCAAAGGTGATGAAGGCGGTTATGCCGTGAGACTGAAAAAAAATGAAGACGCGATAAAATTGATTATGCAGGCGATTCAGAAAGCCGGATACAAGGCAGGAAAAAATGTTTTTTTAGCGCTTGATCCTGCTGTTTCAGAACTTTATAACAAAAAAGACGGCCGTTATCATCTCAAAGTTGATAAAAAAATTCTGACCAGAAAACAGTTGATTGCGCAGTGGGGAAATTGGATTAAAAAGTATCCTATTATTTCACTTGAAGATGGACTCGATCAAGATGATTGGGATGGTTGGGTTGAATTAACAAAACTGCTTGGCAAAAAAGTAGCGCTTGTTGGAGATGATTTTTTTGTAACGAATGTTTCTAGGTTGCAAAAAGGAATTGGACTTCGCGCAGGCAATGCGATTTTGATTAAAGTAAATCAAATTGGAAGTTTATCCGAAGCAGTGGATGCAATTTTGCTCGCACAGCAGTTTGGGTATAAAGTTTCTGTTTCACATCGCTCTGGAGAAACAGAAGACACAACAATCGCGGATTTGGCAGTTGCAGTGAACGCAGATTTTATCAAAACAGGTTCATTGTCTCGTTCAGAACGGTTGGCAAAATATAATAGGTTGTTGGAAATTGAAGAGGAAGTATGACTGATAAAATCAAAAAACCATACGTGCTAATTGTGATTGATGGATTTGGAGTTGCACCAGACACGGAAGGCAACGCAATTACTCGGGCCGATACTCCTAATTTCGATCGTTATATAAAATCGTATCCAACAATGACTTTGCGCGCTTCTGGAGAAGAGGTCGGTTTGTCATGGGGAGAAATGGGAAATTCAGAAGTCGGACATCTCGCGCTTGGCGCAGGTCGCGTTTATTATCAAACGTTTCCTCGTATTAATCGTTCGATTTCTGACAAATCTTTTTTTGAAAATAAAGCATTTTTAGATGCGATTGATCACGTCAAAAAAAATAAAAGCCGTTTGCATTTGATAGGGATGATCAGTCCTGGCCGAGTGCATTCAATGGATGAACATTGCTACGCTTTACTTGAACTCGCTAAAAAGAAAAAGGCGGGTGATGTTTTTGTTCACGCGATTTTAGACGGCCGTGATACGGTTTACAATTCCGGAATTGATTTTATAACAACTTTACAAAAGAAAATGAAAGAACTTCGTGTTGGAAAAATTGCAACTCTCTCGGGACGTTATTTTGCGATGGATCGCGACAATCGTTGGGATCGAACAAAAAAAGCGTATGAGACTATCGTGCGCGGAAAAGGTCCAACAATTACAGATCCGATTTTAACTTTGAAAGAATCTTACGCTAAAGAAAAATACGATGAAGAATTTATGCCGACGGTTTTGCTGGAAGACGACAAACCTGTTGGGTTATTGCAAGATAACGACGCTGTGATTTTTTTTAATTTTCGTCCTGATCGAATGCGCCAACTTACAAAAGCTTTTGTGCTTCCTGATTTTTCGAAGTTTGACCGTCCAAAATTTCAAAATATTTTTTTTGTGACAATGGCGGAGTTTGAAAAAGATTTGCCTGTTGAAATTGCGTTTCCTCCACAAGTCATCGAGCGCTGTCTTGCCGAGGTTTTGTCAGAAAAAGGATTGCATCAATTGCATATTGCGGAAACTGAAAAATACGCGCACGTTACATTTTTTTTCAATGGAACAAAAGAGGAACCGTTCAAAGGCGAAGATAGAATTATTATTCCTTCTCCAAAAGTTGCATCATACGATCAAAAACCAGAAATGAGCGCTCGGATTATTACCGATCGTGTGATAAAAGAAATTCGTAAAGATGAATATGAATTTGTTGTGTTGAATTTTGCAAATCCAGACATGGTTGGACACACTGGCGATTTGCAAGCGACAATAAAAGCTGTGGAAGTGGTGGATGAATGTTTGGGAAAAATAGTTGAAGAAACGCTTGCGCGTGATGGAGTTATTTTTTTGACTGCTGATCACGGTAATGCAGAAGAAAAAAAGAATTTGCGCACAGGAGACATCAACAAAGAACACGCGACAAATCCTGTCCCGTTTGTGATCATCGGAAAAAAGTTTGAAGGCCAGCCGTCTATCGCCGGCGAAGTTCCGGAAGGTGATTTGTCGCTTATGTCGCCTGTTGGAATGCTTGCTGACGTTGCTCCAACTATTTTGGCAGTGTTGGGAATCGAACAGCCGGCGGAAATGGAAGGGCAGGCACTCGTATAGATTATGTTGATTGTTCGGATTCTCTGTCTGAACGATGAAAGAATTCCAATATGAAATCTACAAAGTCTATCCTTCTCGTTTTAGAGAAATTGAAAAAAGAGTTTCCAAATCGAGGAGCAATGGAAATTGGAAATCCATATCAGAATTTAGTTGCTGTAATGTTGTCGGCTCGAACTCGAGATGAGCAAGTTCTCAAATTGTTTCCAAGTTTTTTAAAAAACTTTCCAACAGTTCAAAAACTTGCGAAGTCAACACCGAATCAAATTGATCGTCGAATTAAAACGATAGGAATGGACAGACAGAAAGCAAAGAATTTGCAAAAGATGGCAGATGAAGTTGTAAATAAATTCCACGGGCAGATTCCAAATACGATGGAGGATTTAACGTTTCTAACAGGTGTCGGAAGAAAAACTGCGTCAGTGATTCTTGTGACATCGTTTTTTAAACCTGCAATCGCTGTTGATACTCATGTTCATCGAGTTACAAATCGTCTCGGATGGGTAAATGCGACTACGCCAGAGAAAACAGAAAAAGCGTTGTTGGAAATTATTCCTGAGACTTTACAGCCTGTTGTGAATCGTGTTTTTGTAAAATTCGGCAGATATATTTGCATTCCAGGCAAACCGCGATGTTGGGGCTGTCCAATTCAAAAATACTGCGCGTACAAAAACAAAAATTTGATTAAACCAAAAAATTCTGCGAAGATTTTAGATACTTGGAGTCAACAATCTAGCGCAACGAGGTGATACCATCACTTCGTATGCAAATAGTCACCTATTCTCGTCTGTCAGACAGCGAACGAGAGGAAATCAGCATTGGTTTGGCCTGTGGTGCATCCCATGCAAGCATCGC
>JACQXU010000018.1 GCA_016208545.1 Candidatus Uhrbacteria bacterium
GGTGGCGGCTATCAAACTATGCGGCAGAATCTAAAAGTTTATCAAATGCTTCTGCCGCTTCAGTATCTGTCATGTGTTCAGGGGGTGTTTTGAAAAGAAATGGACACGCCCACTGCGCTTTTTTCTGTTGCTTCGTATCAACTAAAAATTGCGCCATTCGTATTGCGTCCGACGCCGTGCCCGCTCCATTGATACTTATTTCATCCTCAATAACGGATGTTATGAAAATTGGCGTCCGACCAAAAATTTCACCTTCAATTGTAATGTTAACTAACTTATGGCCGGACGGTTCTCCTGTATAAGTAAATGCGACAGTAGGCACGGCGTCGTCTTTATCTAAAAATTTTTGTAGTGTTCCGCTTTTTGATTTTTCTTTCTGTTCAAATCTGTATTTAAGATTGAAATGATCGGCATTGCCACCTTTATTTTCTTGATGAGTTTTTGTGATTCTAATGCCCCGTATTTTAAGCAATTGTAATAAAAATCTATTCAACATTGTTGCTCCGAGTTGGCTCTTAATGTCGTCGCCAAGAAGCACTAAACCTTTTTCTTCAAATTCCTCTCGTAATTCTGCAACAGTTGCAAGCGGCGAGGGTACGCAGTTTACAAAACTACATCCGGCTTTTAGTGCTTCTTGGGCATAAAAACGGCTTGCTTCATCGCTACCAGACGGCACAAGATTAATCAAAACGTCAGTTCTGTTTTCCTTGAGAATTTTTGCAACGTCCACCGATTCGTCTTTGCTCTCGTGAACAAAATCATCTTTCATCTCCTTAATTACGCCGTCCAAAGTCGGGCCTCTGAAAACCACAGCTTCGTATTCCAAAGGTTTTGTAATTTCTCTTGTGATATTTGCTACTGCAAATATTGCTTCGTGCAGTTTCTTGCCAACTTTTCTTTCATCCACATCAAACGCACAGACAAAATTTATATCGCTCACTTTATAGTGGCCGATTTTTGAGTGCAAAAGTCCGGTAGTTTCTTCAGGATTTTTTGTGTAGAAAGAAACGCCCTCTACGAGGGGTTTTGCGAAACTCCCAATACCTACAATGCCAACATTGATTTTCTTCATAAGCTATTTACGAGGTTTAACCAAAAATGTTCTTGATTTTCGATTGTATGATTTTATTTCTTCGGCCTCAAACTGCGGATTGCTTTCTAAAAATTCGTTGAATGATCTATATTCTCCTTCTCCCTTGATATCAAGGTCATATAATTTCCAATCATCAAAACAAAGAATGACTGGCTCGGTAATAAGTGGCTCCAGAAAATCAAGAACAGCTTTTGATGAGCTGTAAGTATCGCAATCTATAAAAACGAGGCCGATTTTTCGCAAGTTTAATTTTCTAACAGTTTCGTCATTAAGCGTTTCGTTATACCAGCCCTTTACCCATGTAATTTCATTTGAATTTACGTTCCTCCGCAAAAGACATTGTTGCATTTGCTCAAATGAGCATGTAGAAAATCCTGCTTTGTCAACTCCCGCATCTTCTTTTTCGGCACCGGGTGGCAAACCTTGAAAAGCGTCAAAACCAAAAAGCCTCGTTGACTTCAAACCCATTGCCTCGCGAGCGAGATACATGCTTCCGATAGAATTGCCATTGAATACGCCAAACTCAAAATAATCGCCGACTTCATTTCCCTTGATTTCCTTGAGTCTCGCGAGGCAATCCTTAAAAAAGTCAACGAGCTTTTGCGGAGGAACGAGATTAACCGCGCAAATATCGTCAACATGACCAGCAGTCCACGGTGATTTTGGCACAGGGTTAAATTTGCGGTAAATCCGTTTTAGCGTTCTTTGAATTGGCGAATATCGGTAATTCATGGTGTTATTGTATAACTTTTAGCCGCCACCGACAAGAAGCGAGGACGGCGCGGAATTCCCCCCTTGAACCCCCCTTCCGCGCCGTCCGAGCGATTGGAAGCCCCGCCGCTCCGCCCGAATACTTGGAGGGCGGAACCGAGCAGAAAAATATCCTTTTCCTTTTTAGAAAAAATTGGTCGCGCGCAAAATCAGAAAAGCAGAGAATATTTTTCTGCGAGGTTGCCGCCGGAGCGCTAGCGGAGGCGGGCGGCAGGGCGTTCGTCAGCGTCAGAAATTTCTGCTAAAATATGTTCGAGCTTGGTCGTATAAATACACCAAATCAATCCAATAAAAATTTTTTCAAATCAGAAAATGAATTACCGAGCAAGACAGATTTTTTTTCACGATCCAAATAATCTTTTAATCTTTCAGGAATCGGAATCGAGTTTGAGAATTTTGCTGGATGTGCGGTTTCGATAAAAACACCGACAGAGTCTGGTGAATTTTTTTTAAAATATTTCAAACCAAGATAAGCAACCGCTCCGTGAGGATCCATTGTGTAGCCTGTTGTTTCAAAAGTTGTCTTGATCGCATTTTTCGTTTGCTCATCTGTAAAACTGATTCCGAAAACATCCTTTCGCATTTGTTCGACATTGTGATTATAAAGTTCGAGCATTCTGGCAAAGTTGCTTGGATTGCCAACATCCATCGCGTTTGAAATTGTTGCGATAGAAGGTTTTGGAATAAATTTGCCTGTTTTAAGATAGATTGGAACAGTGTCGTTTTGATTTGTCGCGGCAACAAAATGCTCGATCTGTGCGCCCATGCGTTTTGCAATCAGTCCAGCTGTCAGATTTCCAAAATTTCCGCTTGGAACAGAAACGACAACTTGTTTATTTTTTTTTCGCAACTGTGCGCACAAATAAACATAATAAAAAGTTTGAGGCAACAGTCGTCCGATATTGATTGAATTTGCTGAAGCAAGAGTTAAATTTTGTTTGATTTCATCATCCAAAAACGCTTGCTTTACCAATTTTTGACAATCATCAAACGTGCCTTTTACTTCAAGAGCTGTAACGTTTCCACCCATACCTGTCAATTGTTTTTCTTGGATTTCGCTCACTTTTCCGCTTTGATATAGAATAATTACGCGGATATTTTTGACATTCAAAAAACTGTGTGCAACAGCGCTTCCTGTGTCTCCGGAAGTGGCAACTAGAATCGTAATTTGTTTTTTTGATTGTTGAGCGAAGTATCCAAATAGTTGTGCCATGACCCTTGCGGCAACATCTTTGAATGCACAAGTTGGTCCGTGAAAAAGCTCCAGCGCGTAAATATCTTTTTCAATTTCTACAAGCGGGATTTCAAAATTCAGTGCGTCATTAATCATTTTTTCTAATAAATGATTCTCCACGTCATCTAAAAAGAATTTTTTTCCAACTTCGAGCGCAATTTTCTGAAACGACATTGAGTCTGCTCGATCAAAAAAATCGTTCGATAATTTTGGAATTTCAGTTGGCATGTAAAGTCCGCCGTCTGGTGCAATGCCATTAAACAAAACCTCTTTAAGGCCGACGATCAGGCTTTTTTTGTTTGTGCTGTAGAAATTCATAACGATTGTTCGATTAGAGATAGAAACTGATTTGCGTTTAATTCTGGAGAAATTTTTTCGCGTGGGAGTACGACATCCGCGTATTGAAGATAAAGCGTCCTTCGGTACTCGAGAAGTTTTTGATACGACCGTGCAAGAGCTTGTTGATTTGTTTCATCAGAATGTTTGTCGTAGAGTTCACCAAAAACGACAGGTTTAGGTTGTTCAAGATATTGTTGGAACATTTTTTCTTGCAAATCGTCTGTTGTGTCAAGACAAAGAATAAACGTTTTCTCTTTCAATCCAAAACAGATTTGTTTATCAAGATGCACAACGCTTCCTGTGGTATCTATGACTACATTTTGATTTGTTTCATTCGCAACTTGCGCAAACATCTCCTCCATTACCTCTTTTTCAAGTAATAGATATTTTTGTTGATTTACAGCGAAATGTTCTTCGTGTGGTTGTCCCATCCAGCGTGATACGTCTTCTATTCCGGAATATCCAAGTAGCTTCAATTCATCGCCGAGTTTGCTTTCAATTAAATCATCGCAATTGACGTGATAAAATCCGACGTCCATCATCTTGTGTGACCAGAAAGTTTTACCGGTGTTCGACATTCCGATCAAACTCAAAACAAGCTTGTTTTGTTTTCTGCGTTTTTTGAATTCATTTTGAGAAAGTTTCATAAAACTTGTGATAAGCATAATACTGTTTGTTTTTATGTACAACAAAAAAACTGCTCAAAAAGCAGTTGAGTTCCTTATTGGTGCCCTTTGTTTGAAAATGCGCGAACCCATTTTATCAAAAATTGCTGAACGAAACCAGACTAAGGAAGCCAGCCCCGCCACTGCTCGACAAGCTCGCCACACCACAGAAAAATACTCTTTGCTCTTTTCATTTTGCGCGCGGCTGATTTTTTCTTCTTTTAATGAAAAGAGTATTTTTCTGTGGTGTTCTGCCTTCCAAGTATTCAGGCAGGTGGCGGGACTGGCCTCATTTTGATTTGGCAAGAGAAAAGCGGAATTACCCCCAAACCCCCCTTCCGCTTTTCTCTTGCTCAAACGGAACGGGAACGGAAGCAGGCGGGCAAAAATTCCTTCCCCCCAAACCCCTCCCTTTTTGCCCGCCTGCTGGAAACCCCCAGCGGATTTTTCGTGCGGCGGGGCCTTAAATTGAGTGATGAGTGGGGTTAAGAATTTTAGAATAGGTCTATTCGCCTTTCATCACTTCCCGTACAGAAACGGCATAACTCTTACCGCTATCCAAGGTGATTTTTATCGTCTTGCCACTCACCTCAACCGAAGCTACCTTTTGGCCTTCAATTCCTTTTTTCAAGCCAGTGAGATTTTTTGCGATTCGGTTTTCATATTGCTCTTTAGCTGAACCAATTTCTGTCGGCTCGCCAAAATTCAATCCAAGCGCCCATTCCTCATGGTGGGAAATACCGATTTCTGTTTTGGCCGGCCCAAATTTGCTTGCGGGTTGGTAGAAGCCAACGCCCGGAATACCTTTGTAGTGTCTGTACCCGGCGGCAATAGTATGGGTCAGATAAAGTGGGCCGCGCCCGGAAATAATAACCGGCTTTGTCGGGTCAACATCGGGTGGGATCACTTTGTCCAAATCCTCAAGTTTGAAGTCTCCGCCTAGCGCAAACTCAACAAGTGTATAGTCGACAGTTTCTTTCTTCGCCCATGTAAAACCTTCTGGCCCTCGGCCTTCGCCTTCGGGAAGCGGTTCCAAGACTTTTGTTTCGCCCTTGGTCATTTTTCCTTCGGTGTCTTTCGACATGTACGTCAGATAACCCTCTGCCGGATGCGCGCCATGCAGGAGACTGGAAATAACTCCAGGCGAAGCAACGCCGTCAATAACAATGCCTTCTGCTTTTTTATCGCGAGCAAATTTTTCGGCGTATTCGTACGCCAATCGGTCATGCTCCGGACCGAAAGTAATGCGACCCTGGGCATCGGACTGAAGTCCAATTTCGCGAGCGAAATCGTTGACTGACAGTTTCTCAATCTTTGGTTCGCCCTCTCTAACTTCTTGAGACGCTTGCGTCTCTGGTGTGAATTTTTCTGGCATAAATTTTTCCTTTCTAAAAATTAAATTATTTAATCCACTCCGGCTCGACTTTAGTTGCCAGAGTAATGAGTGGCAATTCACCACCCCGTTTAGTTTGTATTGTAAAAGTTGCCGGTTACGCGCGACTCTCGACCTAAAAGCGCGCGGTCGCCAGTCAAATTGTTAGTATACCACCCTCGTCCAGCACTTTCAAAAACTTTGTCGGGAAATCCTTTGGCGACGACTTGGCATAGAATTTCTGGCGTTGGTTTTTCCTTGTTAATTTTATATCCCGATCTTTTTACTTGCTCCAAAAGTTGAGAATAGTTTTGACGGACTTCGCGCAAGGCAAGCCAAGAAATATAATTATCGCGGCACCATTTTGAATCAAAATTCGCCCGTTCGGCTTGCTCATAGACATTTACCAAATTCAAAAGATCGGAAAGATTTGATGTTTCGAACTGCTTGCGGGCCGCGTCTGCTTGTTCAGCTTCGGCTTGTGGACGGTAAAATAATCTTCGGCTAGTTCTTAACGCCGCGATAATCGCCATTTCTCTGCCACAACCCATTTCGCAACCGCGTAACAGCATTGTTCCTTCGCGCGGATCACACGATAGCTCCGAAAGTTTTTGACCAAACTCCGAAAGTTTTGTTTCGTCTTCGGGATTGAGCGCGCCGAGCAAACGAAGCTGGTTTTTAGCGGTTTTCCAATTCTGCTTTTCCGGCGAATCAATCAAATGAATCGGATCGCCTTCGCGCGAGTAGCCCATCGCTTTTATTTGCAACACCACTTCTCGCAAAGAAGTTCGCATAATTTCCGGCTTTGTTGAGACGGGACGGCGATTAAACTCGTCTTGCGTGATTAAAAAGTGGCATTCGCCCGGCTGGGTGCGTCCGGCACGGCCTTGCCGTTGTCTTAGAGAATCTTGCGCGGTTGAGGTTACCACCAGTTTAGTCGTATCAGCCGCCGGATCATATTCGTTCATTCTCACCAAACCGGAATCAATTACATATTTTACGCCGTCAATGGTCAACCCACGCTCGGCAATGTTGGTAGAAACAATAATTTTTCTGCCCAGTTGCTCTTCAAAAATTCTGTGCCGTTCTTGAGGTGAAAGTTCGCCGTGCAAGGGCAAGATTGTCGCGCCGGTAATTTTTTGTTTCATCATTTTTTCAATAGTCGCGTTGATTTCTTGTTTTCCGGGCATAAAAATCAACACATCTCCCCTTTGATGTCCTTGGTGGATAGATAAGGCAAGTTCGGCGGCCTTTTCCGGCATACGCCGCGGATCAATCCGTTCGCTTGAATAATGCGTCTCAACCGGATACGGCCTGCCTTTTGCCTCCACAATCGGCGCGCCGCCGAAGTGCTCGGAAAATTTTTGCGCATTGAGCGTTGCAG
>JACQXU010000003.1 GCA_016208545.1 Candidatus Uhrbacteria bacterium
AAGGCGTTTGAGCTATACGCACAGAACAACTCACGACTGGAAGACATTTCTGACTTTTTGGCGCAACAAGGCATTACTTCGCGCGGCAACAAAAATCTGAAACGAGACAGAATTTCTTTTATCCTTTCCAATCCGTTCTATGTTGGCTTGTTCCGCTATGCCGGTGAAATCCACGAGGGCAAGCACCAGACAGTCGTCTCAAAGAAAATTTTTGACAAGGTTCAGGAAATTTTGAAGCAGAGAGGACGGCCACACCATAAAACAAAAAATGAACCGCAAGCGTTTTGTGGTTTGCTCCGTTGCGGCACTTGCGGCATGGGCATAACCGGCGAATACAAGGTTAAAAGGCAAAAGAATGGCAACGAACACTATTACATCTATTACCACTGCACGAGAAAAAATAAGTTAGTGAAGTGTAAAGAACCTTGTGTTCGCCAAGAAAGTTTAGACGCTCAAATTTCCTCTCTGCTTCAAAAATTTTCTTTGAGAGAAGATTGGGCGGAAGACCTTTTGAAAATGCTGGAAAAAGACAAAACGGAATCCGCCCAATCTTCTGCCGCTTTTGTTCAAGAAAATAGAAATAAAGTTGTGGATATTCAAACTAAACTCCAGCGACTTTTAGACGGCTATTTGGAGCAAGATATAGATCGAGAAGTTTATCGTGAGGAAAAGGCAAAACTTTTAAGTGAGAAAAAGTCGCTGGAAGAGAGAACCACCAATCTTGAACAAAAGCGGACTGGCTGGATCGAACCGATGTCAGAATGGATAAAAGAGGCAAGAAACTTGCCTAAAATCGCACGGGAGAGCAACCTTTTTGCTAAAAAGGTTGCTGTTAAAGAAATCTTTGGGTCGAACCTCGTTTTGGCCAACTGCGAGGCGCGCCTCTGCGCGCCGAGCGGAGAGGATTTGTCGGGGGAAAATGTCTGGGCGGCGCTTTGCGCCGCCACCGAAATGGACGGCAAATTTGCAAAAAGTTTTATTCTGGAGCGGGTAGCGGGAGTCGAACCCGCATCATCAGTTTGGAAAACTGAGATAATAACCGCTATACGATACCCGCAATTTTATTTTGATTGGTCGGGGCGACAGGACTTGAACCTGCGGCCTCCTGGTCCCAAACCAGGCGCTCTAGCCGACTGAGCTACACCCCGACGTGCGAAGAATATAACAGATACATTAATTTCCTTCAAGCCCTGAAACAGAATCACACTTAACTACCGATCGGTAGTTAAGTGTGATAGAAAATTTGGAGTTTACAATAAAAACGGAGCGGTCGAGTTTGACCGCTCCAAGAGCACTTCTTGCCATCTTTCCTTCTTCAGCAGTGCCACACGGACTGCCGGAAGTGGATGAAAGCCACGTCGCCCTTTCCGGTTCCCAGTGGGCACACCTCCGTCAGCGCTTCATCGCCGTTGAAATCGGCTTCTGCCAAATCCCAGACAGGGGCGCCGATCTTGTTCAAAGGCACGACCATCGCGACGTTGTCGAAGATCACGCCGATCGCAACGTTGTTGGCAACCGAGGCGCCAAAGCGCACACGATTGAACCACAGTTCGATGTCCCCGGAGACCGTGGTCGACTCAACGGACGAGCTCACGGCCTCTTCTCCCTGCGCCGTCGTTACTGACGGCGGTGAGTGGTTGGTGTCGCCTTCTGCAAGAGCTGCCGTCCCGCAGATGAACAACGCCACCATCACGATTCCCAGAATCTCCTTCATGGAATCTCCTTCCTGGATTCTAACACCAGCTATCTTTCCAATGTTATCCAAAAACATTCAGTCTCCGTCTCCTTTCTGACTGTGTTTTTGAATAACAACCAAGACAGCTCTCGACTTCTGTGATCTCGAGATCCTTCGCTTCGCTCAGGATGACGAATTATTACAGAAACCAAAAGCTGGCTCTGTTATTTTTTTAATTTATCTTTCACTTTTTCCACAACCTCGTTTATTGTCCAATCTGTTTTGACTAAAAAATCATGAACACCGGCTTGCAAAGCTTCAACAACTTTTTCACTATCGCTCAAGTTTGTCAAAATTATAACTTTCGCCTCTTTTCCCCAATCATCTGCGCGCAGTTTCTGAAGCATTGTAATTCCGTCCATAACCGGCATAATTATATCGAGCAAAATCATGTCCGGATGTTTTTCAAAAGCAAGCTCGAGGCCTTCTTTGCCGTCTCTGGCTTCTAAAATTTCAAAACCTTCCCGTGCTAATACTATCTGAAGCGCGCGACGAAGTGGCGCATCGTCTTCAACGATCAATAAAATTTTGCGGGTTATATTTTCCATAAATTAATTCTTACTTTTTTTAATTAAAGGTAGAGACACAAAAAAATCGGTTCCTTTGTTTTCCTCTGATGTAAACCAAATTTTCCCTTTCATGAGTTCCACAACCATTTTCACGAGATAAAGTCCAAGTCCAGCTCCTTCTGTGTCTTTCAAAATAACATTATCAGCTCGAAAAAACCGTGTAAAAATTTTGTCTTGTTGCTTTTTTGGAATTCCATATCCGTTGTCGGAAATCTGAAACGTAATTTTTTTTTGATTTGGATAAACACGAAACAAGACTTCTTCTCCGACCGGAGAATACTTGATTGCGTTGGAAAATAGATTTTGTAAAATCATGCTCAATAATCTTTTATCAAAAAATACAACAGGTATATTTTTCCCAAAATTCGTTTTTAATTTAATCTTTTTTTCTTTTATTTCCAGATCTAATATTTTTAAAACGTCGTGTATAATCCCTTTTAAATCAACTAATTCATACACTGGCATAAATGTCCCCATCTCAAGACGTGAAATCTCTAAAAGAGTATTCAAAAGCTCGGTCATTCGTTTGCTTCCATTATAAAGGAGCGACGGTAATCGAAACCGGAATTTGTGTTTTATCCAGGCGAACATAATAACAAATATGTTTTGGGTCAGTTATTACTTTTCTGCGAAACTTGATTGCGCGTTGAATTGGTCTTTTATCAAATTCTAAAATATCTCCTTTTTCATTTACCACCTGCCAAAGATCCTTGTAATTGGATCCGATTGCCTCTTTTCTTTTTAACTTAAGCATCCGAAGAGCATTGTCGTTTGCAAAAAGAATGTTTCCGGTTTGATCAATCGCAATCGCACCGTCTCCGATACTTTGCAAAATCGCTTCGTTTTTCGATTTTCCTTTCTCAACCTCATCAAGAATCAATCTTAAATTTCTAGAATTAATCTCGAGTTCTGCCCATTTTGCTAAACCAGTGAGAATTTCTTTTTCGTTTTCACTTAGTGAACGTGGTTTTGTGTCTTTTATGCAAAATACACCGATTCGTGCTCCGTCAGCGCTTTTAATTGGAACGCCTGCGTAAAAACGAATAAAAGGTTTCCCAACTACCATCGGATTATCCGAAAAACGAGGATCTTTTCTAGTATCTTCAATAATAAAAAGATTGCCGTTCAAAACGGCATGACCGCAAAAGGAAATTGCGCGATCTCCTTCACGCTTTTTCAATCCCTGACAGGATTTAAACCATTCACGATTTGCATCAATTAGTGTTAGAGTGGAAATTGGAACGTGAAAAATCTTTGTTGCAATTAGTGTTATCCTGTCGAAACGTTCTTCTTGTTTAGTATCGAGAAGTTTGAAAGCATAAAGCGACGCAAGACGCTGTTTTTCATTTTTTGGAATTGGAGCTTTGAGCACAAATTTATCTTGTAACACTTATTGTCGCACCTTGCTCCGTGTCAGGCGCCACGACTGTTACGCGGCCGTTTGCTGATTTTTTGATTTCATAACCTGCGCCGTTTGTTGATCCTCCTGTTGGATCATAAGGAATTGAAACAAGATATTTTTCATTTGTTGTGAGAACTGTAAGGTCAATCAAACCAGTGCAGGTTCCGCCAGTTTTACAAACTTCAGTTTGTGTTGTTGTGATTGATGACGGAAGAGAACCATTGTTGTCAATCGCATATTGATAAACTGCGTTTAAAATCGTATTGACGTCTGATCTTCGCTGGGCATTTCGCGTGTCGCCGAGCTGTTTTGTTGGATTGATTGCAAGAATAACTATTCCTGCCAATATCGCAATCGCGGCAACGACCAGTAAAATTTCCAAAAGCGTAAATCCTTTTTGTGAATAAGTTTTATTAAAAAGCATATTATTATTTGTTTAGAAGTCAGCTACTTCTTGCCACGAACTAATACTTATTGTCGGATTAATATTTGTGATTATTACTTTAACTTTTCTGACGATCGTGCCAACCGTTCCTGTCGCTGTTACTGTCCTATTTTGTCCGCCTTGACTTGTAACTGTGTAACCGCAGGTTCCTTGTCCTAAAGTTAGACTTCCTGTGCCAGTAAATGGTGTTGAATCGCGAATTTGCTGAAGAGCTTCTTCAACACAGGCATTTGCCAGAGCTTTTGCCTGATCAGACTGTTCTATCGCGAAACTGCTTCGTGAAGAACTGAGCCCGAGAAGCAAAAGTGATGTCGTAATTGCAAGCCCTACTGCCCCAATCACAAGAACACTCAAAAGTGTAATGTATCCACCTCTTTTTTTATTGTACAACATCTTTTGTTTTTTTTGTAGATGGTTGAGCACAAGGTTTTGGGTTTTAGATCAAGGTTGACGCAAAGCGGCGCTCCCAACAAAGGTCTTTGAATAAGTGTATTCGTTCCTTCCTTCAAGATTGATGTGAGTAAGTGTAAATTGAACTCGAATTATTCCAGGAGTGCTTGTTCGGGAAAGATTGTAAAAAGTCAGACTCGTTGCTGTTACGCGGGAATTTGTGAGCGAAACCGCGGATCCTGCGCCTTCTGTGATTCGAATAACGCCGCTTGAAAGATCAAAAACCGTTGGATCGTAGCCGCCTGTCACAACATCAAGGGAAAGTGTCGAAGCGTTTGCTCCGATTGTTGGAGAATTGATGGCTTCAGCGTTTCGCGCGGTTTGTTCTATTGTTTGCATAACTTGAGCTCCTTGTTGTTCAACTTCTGCAATAACTTGATTTTTAGTTCTTGATTCAATCAAGCTAAAAAGAAAAACAGAAATAGATAAAAGAATAATGCTTGAGATCCCGACGTAAAGAAGAAGCTCGAGTAGTGTAAAACCAGCAGAGGTTGGATGTCGGAGATTAGATGTCGGAAATTGCATAAATCATGGAGAAACAACTTGCAACTCTTGCGTGTCGGAACCGGATGCGAAAAAAACTTTATCCAAACTTGATGAATAAATAAGTTTATATGGCGTTCCATCTAAATTCAAACTAACCTGAAGAACTGTAGTCGCAGGGACACTCACATCAACTGAATTATAGTCATCATTTGCCGGATTTGTATTTGCAAGAAACACTGATTGCCAAAAGGAAGAATAATCAATGGATTGCAAAATATGTGTTCCAATATCAAGATAACTCGTGATTGTCGGACTTGTCGGTGTTGTCACATCAATCACATAAAATTCAGGACTGCCTGTTGAACCACTGCGGCCAAGATAAATTGTGTTTGCACTTCTTGCGATTGAAAGACCGTCCGCGGCAGTGTCGCCTTCGTCCAAATTCAAAGAGGCAACGAGTGTGGGAGTTGAAACAGTTGTAACATCAACAACTTGAAATTCCTGCGTGTTTTCGCTTGACGCGAGATATGCGTAATTTCCATCTGCTGTCATTTCATCTGCGTCGCCAAGAAGATCAACCGATCCGACCAAACTCGGCGAGGTCGGAGTTGAAACGTCAAAAACATAAAATTCTTTTCCACCGCTATTTTTTCTTGTGAGATAGATATAATTTGTCTTGCCGATAACAACGGAAAGTCCGTTATTGTTAGCTGATCCGCTGTTTGCGGCTGTTAAATTAAATACAGCCGCGATAGTTGGAAATGATGAAGTGGAGATATCTACAACCGTAAGTTCGCCAGAATTATCTGTTGAGGCAATATAGGCGTAATTACTGCTTACAGCAATATCAAGAGGATCGCCGGAAAGTGCCAATTGTACGCTCAAAATCGGATTAGAAGGATCTGTCACATCAAAAACAAAAAATTCGTTTCCTGGATTTGTACTTCGGCCAAGATAAACATAATTTCCGGCTGTTGCGATCGAAATTGCGTCTGTATTTTCATTGCCACTATTTGCAGTTGTAAGATTAAACGTTCCAAAAAGTGTTGGGGCGGCTCCGGATGTTGAAAGCCAATCAGTGAAACGAGTAATGAGTGAAACCGATCCGGTTCGTTGCGGATTCTGTTGCCAAGTTACGTTTGATGTTACGTTTTTCCTGTCAGCGTCAACAGACGCAACAATAATTTCTCGCGTAAAAATATCAGTCGCGTCGCTTGCGCCTGAAAAATTCCATTGATTGCTCGCGATTGTAAGTCCGTGCGTGCCAACTGACAAATTATTGTATCCAGAATCGCGGATATTTCTTGAAGCCTCAAGACCTTCTTCAGCGATCATTAAAGCTCTCGCGCGCTGTCCTGCAACAGCCGTTGCTGATTGACCGTAAAGATATGCGCCAACAAACGCTGTTGTAAGCAACGCAAAAATCGAAGTCGCGAGTAATGCTTCGACAAGGGAAAAACCTTTTTGAGCTTTTAGTTTATAGCTTTTAGCTGTTAGTATTGCCATTTTCAAGTTTATTAATTATTGTGACCTATGTAAAACTGATGCATTTTCATCTTACAGGCGACCAGTCGAGCCAGCTCTCCATGCTTAAATCTTCGTTTAAATTTTGAATGGTTAACAAATTAATTACCCAAGAATTTTGTTGTCGTTTCCGCGGGCTCGACAGCCTGTTCGACGAAAATGCATCAATTTTACAGCTAAAAGCTAATAACTAACCGTCCCTTTCGAATTGATTGTGAGGTTTCTGATTTCATTTATGCTGGAAGTGAATGTAATTGTTCCGGTGGTTGCTGGAATCCCAGTCCATTTTGCAAACACAACTTCGTAAACTCCGGAAGGAACAATGTTTGATGGAAAACTAAACTCTTCATCGTAAGCGCTGTCGCGAGTTGCAAAACTCGTGCCTTTAAAAAGGGTGATTGTGCTGGTTTGAATTTTCACTCCCCAACTTGTATCTGCGTCAACTGCTTGAGCGATGATTTGTGCGCGTCGAAGCGATTGCGCAACTGACGTCGTTGCGATATCAAGTTCATTTCTTTCTTGAAACGCCTGATAAATAGGCATTGAGATTGTAAAAAGCGCAGTAATAATCGAAATGGATAGCATTATTTCAAGAAGAGTAAAACCATTGGTAGTTTTTGGGTTTTGGGTTTTGGGTTTTTGCTTGACATGTTTACGAGGTTGGAAAATTTCCGATCAAACTATAAATTGGCAAGATAACGGAGAGGGCTACTGCCAAAACTCCCAGCCACACAATCACAAGAAGTATTGGTTCAAGAATAACCGTTAAATTTTTCGTCGTGGTTTCAGTTTTTGTTTCAAAATTCTGGCTGATTTTCAAAAACGTTTCAGACAAATTTCCTGACTGTTCGCCAGCAACAATCAGTTGCTGAACAGGAACAGGAATTAGCGCGCGGATTTTTTTAAAAGATAAAAAACTTTTCTGAAATGAATTTCCTTCATCAACACTTTCTCTCAAATACTGATATAAATTTCTGTATCGAAAAAGTAAAGTTGACTCTTCTACAGATAAAAGTGCGCGAGTAATTGAAAGTCCGGCTTGCAAAAGTGTTCCAAGAAGATAACCAAAACGAGTCAATTCAACTTCTTTCATCAAACTGTTTACGCCAGGAATCAAATATAAAATACTCTGACCGATAAATTTTGTTTTCGGAAAGTAAAAAATCAAATAAATCGAGGCCAAAAGAAAAATAATAAATAATGGAACAACCAAAAAACCCCAATCACCCAAAAACATTCCAAATGCAATCAAAATTCTTGTAAGAATCGGCAAATTAATGTGAAGTTGAGCGAATACAATCGCGAGTTTGGGTAGAATAAACCATGCAATTCCAACTCCTACAATAATCGACAAAGAAAAAACGAAAATTGGATAGAGCATTGCGGAACGAATTTTTGAACGAAAGTTTCTTTCTTTTTCTTGTTGCGCTCTGATAACTTTTAGATTGTCGATAAGTTTCCCCGATTCTTCTCCTATTTTCGCAAGCGACACAACGTGTTCTGGAAAAATGTGAGAGTGATCAAGCGCGCGCGAAAGCGGTGCGCCATCTTCAACTTCTGAAAAAATCTGCGATATAATATCGCGCATTTTTTTTGAACGAACCTCCGAACGAATCGCACTTAAAGCAGAAAGAATTGGTAAACCAGAAGAGACAAGCAAACTCAAATTCTCGATAAAAAAATCTCGCTCTTTGCCGAAAAAAAAAGCGAACATTTGACCTTTGATATTTGACTTTTGATTTTTGGAATTCAAATTTTTGTTCATATTGTCATATGTCAAATGTCAGACGTCGGATGTCAATTCACAGGCGCTTCAGCAACTCTCAACAACTCCTCCAAAGTAGTTATTCCGCTTTTCACTTTTTCAATTCCATCTTCAAACATTGAACGAGCATTTTGTTTTCGCGCCAATTCCCAAATTTGTTGAGTTGAAGGATTTTGTAAAATAAGTTTTTGCATTTCCGGAAAAATTTGAATGAACTCAAAAATCGCTGTTCGGCCTTTATAACCTGTGTGACTGCAAGCCTCACAGCCTTTCCCCTTATAAAGGGTAACACTTCCTTTTTCAAAAAATCGTTTTACAAGTGGACTTTTGATATTTTTTGTCTGCAAAGAAATACTGTGACGACAATGATCACAAATTTTTCGAACAAGACGCTGGGCAATCACGACTTCCAAAGTTGACGCAAGCAAAAACGGTTCGGTTCCCATATCCAAAAGCCGAGGAATGGCAGTCGCCGCATCGTTTGCATGAAAAGTAGTCAGCAAAAGATGGCCTGTGAGCGCGGCATTAACCGCGATTTCCGCTGTTTCTTTATCGCGAATTTCACCAACCAAAATAATGTCAGGATCTTGCCGAACAATTGAACGCAAGCCTTTTGCAAACGTCAAATTTGTTAAAGGATTGACTTGAATTTGATTGACTCCCAAAACTTTGTATTCAACAGGATCCTCAATAGTCGTAATATTCACCTCCGGCTGATTCAAAATTCTCAAAAGCGCATAAAGAGTCGTTGTTTTTCCGGATCCTGTCGGGCCTGTCACAATTATCATTCCAAAAGGTTTTTTTGACGCTTCCTCGAGCAAAATCTGGTGAGCTGACGAGAGTCCAAGTTCGCCAAGCACGAAACCTTGAACGTAAGCTGAAAGAACACGCAAAACTATTTTTTCTCCTTCGATCGTTGGAGCGACAGATGCGCGCATGTCAACCGCGAGACTTTCTTTGATGTAGCGAAGAGATCCATCTTGCGCTGCAAAATGCTCGTCAATGCGCATTCCGCTTTGAACTTTCACGCGATTCAAAATGTTTTCGTAATACTCACGATTCAAACGGCCGGCTTCATACAAAACTCCGTCAACACGGAAACGAACAACTACGTCTTTAGCTTGAGGCTCAAAATGAATATCAGATGCTCGGTAAACAAGAGCATCAGCAAAAATTTCTTCCAAAATTTCAGGAGCGACTCGTTTTTCTTTTTTTATTATTTTTGAAAATCTGGTTTCGAGTGATTTTTTATAATGTACAAAATTTGCATCAATATCCTCCGGTAATGAATATGTGATTGAAATTTTAATTTTTGGAAACAGTTTCGCGAGTTCTGTTTTTAAATTTTTTTGTGAAGGATCATCGGTTGTAACTGTAATGCCTTTTTTCTCTTCTGAAAAAAGAACAACGCGAAATTTTTTCGCAACCTCTTCTCTAATTTTCAAAACTTGCTCTTTCGAAGGCTGATTGGAATTCAAATCCGAATATGGAACTTTGTAAAATTCAGCGGTGGCTTGCCCTAACAAATCTTTCGTTAGCAAACCTTGCGAAATTAGAGATTCGGAAATTGATGTACGTCGAACTTTCGCGGATGCTTCCGCGCGTTTCATGTCTTCTGGATCAACATAATTTCCACCCAGAAGTATTTTTTTTTATTTCCTCCTCCTGAAGAAACATAGTGGTTACTTCAACAATTCTCTAACTCTTTCAACAATCTGCGCGATTGTTGTATTTGATTTCACAAAAAAATCTTTTGCTCCTAATTTTATAGCTCTATCTCTATCTTCTGTTTGACTTAAATTAGTAAGAACAATTACAGGCGGCGAATTGCGTTCCTCTTTAAGCGCGCCAAGAACTCCAAAACCATCAAGTCTCGGAATAACCAAATCAAGCAAAATTAAATCAAACCTTTCTTTTTTGACCAAACTCAAAGCAGATTCCATCAGCCGCGTCATCAGGTTTTGGTGGTTTGGGAAGTTTAAGCAGTTCTTTCACCATTTTTTGCATTCCAGATTTTGTCGCGTTTCCGTTTCCGGTTAATGCTTTTTTAATTTGCGCAGGAGTGAATTCAAAAACAGGAGCTCCGGATTGCGCTGACATGAGAAGCGCCACGCCACGCGCTTCTGAAACATGCATTGCTGTTGAAGAGCTTTTTCCAAAAAATAATTTCTCAATCGCGACTGCGTGTGGTTTGTGATGCGCAAATAAATCTCCCAAATCGTTTGCCAAACTTAAAAGCCGAGTTTCAAAAGCATCTCCACTTGTCGTAACCATAACTCCGTAATCAACCAATTCAATTTTGCCTGCATTTACAAAAACAACACCGAAACCCATTCGACCGTATCCTGGATCAAGTCCCATAAGAATATAACCTTGTTCAGGCATAATGAAATATAGATTGCTTCGTCGTTTCACTCCTCGCAATGACAAATGACATTTGACATTTTCAAATTACGGTCAAGAACAGAGGATTCGAACAGTCTAATCCTATCAAAAAACCGCCGGTTTTTCAAGCGGCGGTTTGTTTGTAATGACTATAACTTTTATTCTTCTATCAATTCTTTCTTTTCTTCTTCTGTTACAACTCGATTTTCAGAAAACACCTCTGTAATTTCTGTGCCTATTTCTTTTGAAGACGCCTCTATCTCTTTTTCACGAGGCAAAACAATCTCACCGATCATTTCTTTTTGCATTCCTTCATATCCTGTTCCAGCTGGAATCAGACGTCCGATTATAACGTTCTCTTTCAAACCTTCCAAACGATCAACTTTTCCAGTGACTGCCGCGCTAATTAACACTTTTGCGGTTTCTTGAAAGGACGCTGAAGACAACCATGAATCAGTTGAAAGAGAAATTTTTGTGATGCCGAGAAAAAGCTGTTCGGCTGTTGCTTCTTTCCCTTTTCCAACATCGTCGTTTGCGTCAAGGAAAGTTGCTTTTTCAATGATTTCTCCTGGAAGCAAATCAGTGTCGCCTGGATCATTAACGCGAACACGAGAAAACATTTGGTGAATAATAATTTCGATATGTTTGTTGTTGAGTTTCTGTCCTTGGCTTGCGTAAATGAACTGAATTTCTTTTGATAGATAACGCTGAACAGCCGCCTGTCCTTTGTGTTTGAACAAAACCTGCAAGTCTAAATTTCCGTCAGTTAACGCATCTCCTGATTGGACTTCATCTCCATCTTTTATATAAAGTGTGTAGCCGGGCGGAATTATGTACTCGCGAATTTTTTCAACTTCATTCACAATATTCACAATTCCGGATTTACCAAGCGACACAACTCCATCAACTTTTGATTCAATTACACCCGATGATTTTTCAGCAAGCGCCTGACCTTTAATAACCGACTCGCCATCTTTAACAAGAAGTTTTGCGGCTTTACCAATCACATGCGGTTCTTCCTCGATTGCTGTGTAGGAAATTTTAACGGCTTTTTGCCCTTGACGTGTATCAACAATTTGTTTTCCTGTTCCTGCCTGAACGATTTCGCGTTGCGCGATTTCAACACTCACTTTGCCTGAAACTTCAGACATGATTGCTTTCTGTTTTGGATTTCGCGCTTCAAACAATTCTTCAACGCGAGGCAAACCTTGCGTAATGTCTTTTCCAGCAACACCTCCTGTGTGAAATGTGCGCATTGTTAGCTGTGTTCCAGGTTCTCCGATTGATTGAGCGGCCATAATTCCAACCGCTGTTCCCATTCGAACAAGTTTGTTAAACGCAAGATCGTATCCGTAACATTTTCGACAAACGCCTCGACGCAAATGGCAAGTTGTCACACTTCGAACGTGAGCTTCCAAAAGATCAGCGCCAGCGGCTTCGAGTTCGCGAATTTGCCCTTCCGTTATAATTTCACCGGCTTTCACGATCACTTTGCGTCCACCTGGTTTTTTTATGTCAGAAAGAGCAAAGCGTCCAAGGATTCGAATAAGCAAAGGCTCGCCGATTTCGTCGGATTCCTCTTTTGTGAGAAGTACACCTTTGTCATCACCGCAATCTTCTTCTTTTACAATTACGTCTTGCGCAACATCAACTAAACGTCGAGTTAGATATCCAGCGTTTGCAGTGCGAAGAGCTGTGTCAGTCAAACCTTTGCGCACACCGTGAGAAGAAATGAAAAATTCAAGAACGTCGTAGCCATCTTTGAAAGATGACTTAACAGGAAGTTCGATAATTTCACCGGCTGGGTTTGCGACAAGTCCTTTCATACCGACCATTTGAGTCATCTGACCCCATGTTCCGCGCGCGCCTGATTCGATCATTGTATAAGCCGGGTTGTCTTTTGGAAGAGATTTTTTAGCTTCATCAGCAATTCGATCTTTGATTTCACTCCAAATTTTGATAATTGATGAATGCCGTTCAGAAGCTGTTAGAAGACCTTGCTCAAAAAATTCTTCAATCTCACGAACACGGTTGTCGCCTTCTTCAATAAGCGCTGGTTTGCTGTGAACTGTCGGAAGAGCTGACATTCCCCAAGAATACCCAGATTGCGTCGAGTATTTAAACCCGAGCTCTTTCAAGCGATCCAAAAATTGTGCTGTAAGTTCTGAACCGTTGAGTTCCAAATAGTATTTCACGATGTTTGAAAGTTCCTTTTTGCTAAGAATCTGATTCATGAAAGGAACTTCCTCTGGAAATTGCATGTTCACAATCACGCGTCCTGGGCTTGTGATAAGTGTTTCACCATTACTCAAACGTACAACGCACCAGTCGCGCCATTTTAGATGACCAATTTGAACAGCATAAATCGCATCTGTTTCATTTGCAAACAAAGGCAATCCGGTTTTCTCTTTTGGCATTGGAGTAAGCTCCATTGTGAGATAAAAGATTCCCCAAGCAATATCTTTTCCAGGAGTCACAACTGGTCCGCCATGAGCAGGCTTCAACAAATTTTTTGAGGAGAGCATTATTTCTCGCGCTTCAGCTCGAGCTTCTTCTGTGAGCGGAACGTGCACTGCCATTTGATCGCCGTCGAAGTCGGCGTTGTACGCATCGCAAACGAGCGGATGAATTTGAATAGCTTTTCCTTCAATAAGCGTCGGACGAAAAGCCTGAATTCCCAAACGGTGCAAAGTTGGCGCGCGGTTCAAAAGCACAAACGCGTCTTTGATAATCTCTTCCAAAATATCCCAAGTTTCTGGCCTGTCAGATTCAATAAAACGATTGGCGCTTCTGATGTTGTGAACGTATTCTCGTTCAATCAACTTTGAAATGATAAATGGTTTGAAGAGTTCGAGCGCCATTTTCTTTGGAAGACCGCACTGATCGAGCCGCAAGTGTGGACCTACTACAATCACACTGCGCCCTGAATAATCAATGCGTTTTCCGAGCAAGTTTTGACGAAAACGACCTTGTTTTCCTTTCAATTGATCAGCAAGAGATTTTAGTTGGCGTTTTTTTCCGGTTGCGGCAATAACTGTTTTACTGTGGCGCGCGCTGTTATCAATGAGAGCATCAACAGCTTCTTGAAGCATTCGTTTTTCATTTCGTGAAATAACTTCCGGTGCATTTAGTTCATACAAACGTTTGAGACGATTGTTGCGATTGATAACTCGACGATACAAATCATTCAAGTCAGAAGTCGCGAATCTCCCTCCGTCAAGCGGAACCATTGGGCGAAGGTCTGGCGGAATAATAGGCACAACTTCAAGCACCATCCAACCAGGTTTGATGTTGTTGATGTGAAGTGACTTTAAAAGTTTGAGGCGTCTTAGCAAACGATCGTGTTTTGTTTTTGTCGCGTGCTCAAGTTCTTTTTCAAGTTCTTTCATTGTTGCTTCGACATTTACTCGTTTGAGCATTTCCTGAACAGCGCCGGCTCCGATTCCAGCTTCAAAAATATGTCCGTACTTGAGCGACCAATCATGATATGTTTGCTCGGAAATGATTGACAACTCGTGCATGTCTTTTAGATCTATCATCACTTGCTCGTAATCAGAAGACAACTCTTCGAGTTTTTCATCACGAATTTTTTCAAGACGATTCAATTCTTGCTTCATTTTTTTCTCATCCGCGCCGAATTTTTCTTCAAGCCGTCCAACATCGCGTTTGAATTCACCTTCAATCATTTTCTCTTTACTCTTTTTTTCTTGTTTTACTTGTTCGACAGTTTGCTCTTTTGCTTCTTCATTTATGTGGGTGATAATGAAACTTGCAAAATAAATAACTTTTTCCAAATTTTGAATGGACATGTCAAGCACTGTTCCGATTTTTGACGGCACACCGCGCAGAAACCAAATGTGCGTGATAGGACAGGCAAGTTCAACGTGACCCATACGTTCGCGCCGAACAATTGAATGAGTCACTTCAACTCCGCATTTGTCGCACACAATTCCTTTATATCGAATTTTTTTGTATTTTCCGCAATAACATTCCCAATCTTTGGATGGTCCAAAAATTTCTTCAGCAAACAATCCGCTTTTTTCCGGTTTTTGAGTGCGGTAATTGATTGTCTCTGGCTTTTGCACTTCTCCAAACGACCAAGAACGCATCACTTCAGGAGATGCAAGGCGAAGTCGAATTGAATCAAAGTCAGTTGATTTGAGCGAATCTTGTTTTTTGAACATATTTGAAAATAGGTTTTGGGTGTTGGGTTCTGGGTGTTGGGTCTATCCAAAACCTAAAACCTAGAACCTCTTATTTTATTTTCTTCTCCCCTGGCAATTCGACTTTTTTGCCATCTCTCAAAAGCTCAACATCAAGACATAATCCTTTGAGCTCTCGAACGAGCACGTTGAATGATTCTGGAATGTTTACTTTTCTAATTGGTTCACCTTTGATGATTGATTCGTATGCCTTTGAGCGGCCTGGAACGTCGTCAGATTTGATTGTAAGAATTTCTTGAAGAGTATGAGCGGCGCCGTAGGCTTCAAGAGCCCACACTTCCATTTCTCCAAAACGCTGTCCGCCGAATTGCGCTTTTCCTCCAAGCGGCTGTTGAGTGATAAGCGAATACGGACCAATCGAACGCTGGTGCATTTTGTCTTCAACCATGTGAGAAAGTTTCAAAATATACATGTAACCGATCGTCACAGGATTTTCAAATCGTTCTCCGTCTCTTCCATCATAAAGCATAACCTGCCCGGATTCTTTCATGCCTGCTTTTTCCAATTCTTCATGAATTTGACTTTCTTTAACTCCGTTTAAAACTTGAGTTGTAACATTGTATCCAAGCGCGTTTGCTGCAAGTCCCAAGTGTACTTCCAAAATCTGTCCGAGGTTCATACGAGACACAACGCCAAGCGGAGTGAGAATGACGTCAAGCGGAGTTCCGTCTTCCAAAAACGGCATATCAGCCATTGGGACAACTTTTGAAATGACTCCTTTGTTTCCGTGGCGACCAGCGACTTTGTCGCCGACTTGAACTTTTCGCAAGTCAGCGATTGTAACTTGAATGGATTTGATAACGCCTGGCGAAAGTTTGTCGCCTGCTTCGCGCGAAAATATCGTCACGTCAACAACTTTTCCGTGTTCGCCGTGTTCAAGATACATTGAAGAATCGCGAACGTCGCGCGCTTTTTCTCCGAATATCGCGCGTAACAATTTTTCTTCAGCGGAAAGTTCTGTTTCACCTTTTGGAGTAATTTTTCCAACCAAAATATCGCCGGATTTCACTTCAGCGCCAATGCGAATAATTCCTTCCGCATCAAGGTGTTTCAATTTTTCTTCAGAGACGTTTGGGATGTCGGAAGTCACAACTTCTGGACCGAGTTTTGTGTCGCGAATATCAATCGTGTAATTCTCGATGTGCACAGAAGTAAACCGATCGTCGTGCACCAAACGCTCTGAAATAATAACTGCGTCTTCGTAGTTATAACCGCCCCACGCCATAAATCCAACTAAACAATTTTGTCCAAGCGCTAGCTCGCCGTGATCAACGGCAGAAGAGTCGGCAACAACATCGCCAGTTTTGATTTTTTGACCTTTATCAACAACCGGCCTTTGATTGATCGCGGTTGAGTTGTTTGATCGCAAGAATTTTTTAAGTTCGTAATCAAAAACATTATTTTGACGATCTGTAATTTGAATTCGGCTTGAATCAACTTTTGTAATTTCTCCATCTTGTTCAGCAACAACAACGTGTCCGGAATCTTTTGCTGAACGTTTCTCAACTCCTGTTCCAATTATCGGAGCGTCAGGCTTGATTGTTGGAACTGCTTGGCGTTGCATGTTTGTTCCCATGAGCGCGCGAGTTGCGTCATCGTGCTCCAAAAACGGAATGAGCGCTGTGCCGATTGAAACAATTTGTTTTGAAGAAACATCCATGTAATCAATCTCTGATTGAGAAATGATTTTTGGTTCACCAAATTTTCGTCCTCCGATAAATTCTTCAACAAAATATCCTTTTTCATCAATAGGAATTGTTGCTGGAACTGTGACTGAACGCTCTTCTTTGAACGCATTGATAAATTCAACTTCATCTGTTGCACGAGCAACTGTTTTGCCGTTTTTTACTTCCTTAACAACTTTTCGATATGGAGTTTCGATAAAACCGTATTCATTTATGATCGCGTAGGACGCAAGGTGACCAATTAGTCCAATGTTTGGACCTTCAGGAGTTGCAATCGGACAAATACGGCCGTAGTGAGTTGGGTGAACATCGCGCACTTCAAAGCCAGCGCGCTCTCGCGACAATCCGCCCGGACCCATCGCTGAAAGTCGGCGTTTGTGTTCGAGCTCTGCAAGAGGATTTGTTTGATCCATGAATTGTGAAAGCTGTGAACTCATGAAAAACTCTCGAACAGCGCCAATGACAGGACGAGCGTTGATGAGTTTGCCAGGTGTGAGCGCTCCAATATCTTGAGTTGACATTCTGTCTTTGATAATGCGCTCCATGCGCGCAAGCCCGACTCGAAATCTGCCTTGAATAAGTTCACCAACAGCGCGAACACGGCGGTTTCCCAAATGATCAACGTCATCCGGATCGCCTTGTGTGATATTTAGATTGATAATTTCTCGAATAATTTTTACAAGATCTTCTTTTTTAAGAATTCGATTTTTTTCGTCCGCAATTTGTTCTGATGTAATTTCATCGTTGAAACGCAAATTAAACTTGTAACGTCCAACTTTTCCCAAATCATAACGATCAAAATTGAAAAACATCGAATGAATCAAACCCTTCGCATTGTCGGCTGTTGCGCGGTCGCCAGGACGAATGCGTTTGTACACTTCAATCAAACCTTCATCTTCGTTTTTGGAAACATCTTTGTTAAGAGTAGCTTCGATGTAATGATTGATTGGATGAGTATCGATGTCTGTAAAAAATGCTGAAATTTCTTCATCGGTTGAAACACCAAACGCACGCAGAAGAGCTGTAACCGGAACTTTACGTTTGCGATCAATTTTTACCCAGATTACATTTTTTGGATCTGTTTCAAATTCAAGCCAAGCTCCGCGGTTTGGAATAATTTTCGCGCCATAATAACGACGTCCGCGATATACTTCGGCTGTGAAAAACGCGCCAGCGCTTCTAACAAGCTGTGAAACGACAACACGCTCAACGCCGTTTATCACAAACGTTCCTCTCGGAGTCATGATTGGAAGATCGCCCAAATAAATTTCCTGTTCTTTAACGTCTTTACTTCGCAGGTTTACAAGCCGGGTTTTGACTCGAAGAGGCGCTTCAAACGTAACGTTTTTAATGCGCGATGTTTTTTCATCAAATTTTGGCTCATCCAGATAATAATCATCAAAATAAAGCTCCAAATCGCGGCCGATAAAATCGCGAATCGGAGTAACTTCCCTAAAAAGTTCACGAATTCCTTCGTCAAAAAACCAACGATAAGAACGGCGCTGAACTTCAATTAGGTCAGGAAGCTCGAGAGCGTCCGTGGCTGTATTAAAGACTTTGCGTTCTCGTGTCTGAACCGGCGTGCGTCGATAAATAGGCATAACTTGTGCTTGGATTTCTGAAAAACGATGAGATGCGAAGTGCTGGAGACAAATAAATTCCGAGGCGTAGCAGAACTACGGCGAGGAATTTATTTGTTGAAGCACAAGCAGATCGCGTTTTTCAGAGATACTAAAAGTAAACAAAAAGAAAACCTTGGTTATAGGTCTTCCTTATTTATTTTGTTTGCGGGTGGATAGAGCCATCAAAGAAGAGGGTGAGGTTCTTTAGATGGAAACAATTTGGAACCTGGTTGACAATTCAGCCGCAGACGAGGCATTGATTTTTTGTCAAGCTTAGCTCAAATTAGCTAAAAATGACGAAATTCAACGAAATAGTACCATTTACTCTTTGAAGCGTCAAGTGCGATATGTGAATTTTCAGTGGATTGTCAAGGGTTGCTCATTTTTCGCTAAAAAAAGCAAAAAGACCAGTTTTTGGCTTTTTAAATTCTACTAGTTATCCACAGCCTTATTTACTTGAGGCTGCGAGACGAAGCCACGATTTAATCACGAGTCAAAACATCAGAGCATGAGGAGAGAGATTTTGCCGCGTCCAATTAAGAACACGACGATGCTCGCAGTTTTCATTCGGAAGAATCGTACCCCGCATCGCAGCCTCAAAAAAACAAGAGGCTGTTTAAAGGTATTGTAGGATGTTTTGAAAAAAAATCAAGCAAAAACACTCGTGGAGGCCGAGAATGTCACACATTGACTTAGGCATGGCCGTAAGTTTGTGTAACGTGACGAATCCGCACGGTGCAAAGAAAGTTAGACCTAATTTGCATCGGGGATCGCGCCAGGGTGGGTTCTCGTCCTCCATGAGTGTTTTTGAAAGTGCTATTAAAAATCCCATGTTTGGAGAGATATGCGAATATATTTCGCCAAACATGGGATTTCTTTTGATTTTCGCGACTCTCTCCAGAAACGCGAAAGTTTTTTGTATTTTTTAAGAACGAGAAAATATACCACAAAATCGCGATTTTGTCAAGAGCATGTACACTTACCCTTATGAG
>JACQXU010000043.1 GCA_016208545.1 Candidatus Uhrbacteria bacterium
CTGCGATGCTTGCATGGGATGCACCACAGGCCAAACCAATGCTGATTTCCTCTCGTTCGCTGTCTGACAGACGAGAATAGGTGACTATTTGCATACGAAGTGATGGTATCACCTCGTTGCGCTAGATTGTTGACTCCAAGTTTATAATCCTAATTGGTGGGCGTGGATGGACTCGAACCATCGACCTCAACATTATCAGTGTTGCGCTCTAACCACATGAGCTACACGCCCCTCTTTATATCTACAAAAGGTGAGCATAATATAGCAAACGTCCCATTGATTGACAAGAGATTTGGCAGTTGACATTTTTTTCAATTTGATCAAGAATAGTGCGTTGCTGGGAAATGCCTGGCAATATTCCAAAATATCACCAAAGGCCCAAGAACCTGCGGTGACTCCGTAAGAGGAGAAAGAACCATGGGAAGTCATTATCTGTATTTTGACAAACCGATGAAAGAGCTTCGCGAAGCATTCGTTCAAACGCGACTCGCGCAAACGGATGTGTTCGGCCGGTTTGACATCGAGCCGTGGTTAGCAAACGAGCGTACACAAGAAGTACCGCAACAGACAGTGTGGATTTTTCTTCTTGCAAATATCATCAATGTTAGTTGTTATGCTGAGAACGTGATCGATGGAGCAACTTTGTTCAGTGATAGCGGTTACGAAACAGAGGGCTTTTCGCCGATCTACAACTGTCTTGGCCGATTTTACATTGGTTCGAGCAACCCCGATACCTGTTCACGCGCCATAGCGGATGTGCTTTTTTACGAATGGAATCGTAAACGTCCGAAGTGGAGAGAGGCACGTGGGTTTCTCTGCGATATTCTTGCCGTCCAGATTAGATATGAACGTGAAAAGGCAGAAAAGGATTTCGATTCCGCAGTAGCAGTGAGTGTGAATGGGACAAAGATTGTCCACGCGGACTGGGTGATATGGATTAGCAGTTTTGGCGGACTGTCAACATACCACGTGTATCAGTCTTCTGAAATCGGTCCAAACAAACTGGTGCGTCCGGTAGATGACAGTTTCAGACGTGTGAGTCTCGCAGAAGATATTTGTTCCAATTCTGCAATCGTCACTCCTCAACTCGCAATCATAATTGCGAATCGTGTAAAGGCTTACTTGGATGGTTACAGAAAAGGATTGTCGTACACAATCCGTGGAATTCTGATCGAGTGTGCTCTGCAAGAAAGGCCGGTTCGAGTCTACGTTACCAGCTTGTTTCGCCAGGAGCTCGATCCAGGCGGCATCCAAGTGGTGATGTAACCGAGTCCTAGTCAGTCTTCTCCCCCTGAACCAAACGCGGTTCTGGGATTTTTTATTTTTATAAGTTGTATTAGTATTATTAAACATATGAGTCGAATCGAAAAACTAAAAAGAAACCAAGATCTTCTTTTTTGGGGAAAAGCGTTGAGCAAATTAAACATTCTAAACGCCATTGTCACTCTTTTTTATTTACACCGCGGTGTTGGAATTGATGAGATTTTTTACCTAAGCATTGTTTGGTCGCTTTCAACTCTTCTTTTTGAAATTCCAACAGGTTATCTCGCGGATAGATTCGGCAGAAAAAGGACACTGATTCTCGGAGCATTTTTACTCGCGCTCTCTTGGGTAGCAACTTTGTTCGCATCAGGCTTTCCTGCTTTCATTATAGTCTTTGTAATCATGTCAGCTTCTTTTTCTTGTTTTTCAGGAACAGAGGAAGCGTTTCTTTACGATTCACTCAAAGAGCTTGGGGAAGATAAAGAAATGACAAAATACAATGGACGTCTTCATTCAGCACATCATTTTTTTAACATAATTGTTCCGACTCTTGGCGCATGGATTGCCAAAGATTTTGTTGAATTTCAATTTGATATTCTTGTCATCATCAATATAATTGCGACTGTTGGCGGACTGTTTGTTTTTATTTTCCTTATTGAACCAAAACACGCAAAAAATGTTACGGACTATGAAAAAGGAATTTTTCACGAAAGTTTAGATACAATTATTCACGAACCATTTCTTTTTCGCGCCGCTATTAATAAGTTGCTAATTTTCATTGCAAGTTTTCTTGTCTGGCGCGCGTATCAACCGTTTCTTTCCGAACATGGCGTAAGTATATTTTGGCTTGGGATATTTTATTTTTTAATGCACGGAATTTGTTTTGTTGTTCATCAACGGATTGGTCAGATTGAAAAAATTATTGGAACAACTCGTTCGCTTTTTTGGAGTGTTGCTTTAATAATCATTGCGCTTGTTGGAGTTTTTGTCACAAACGTCTCTTGGCTTCTTTTTATTTTTTTATTAATGACGATCGTTCTTGAAACTGTTCGAGAACCAGTGTTTGCTCATGCGATGAATAGTCGCATTAACTCTCGAAGTCGTGCTACAACACTTTCCAATCTGAATATTTTTAAAGCTATACTCGATATTCCGATTTTATTTTTTGCTGGGTGGCTTGCAAAAATAAATCTTGAATTTGTTTTTCTAGTTTCGATCGGTCTTTGCGTGATTACGCTTGTGTTTTTTTCAATTCGCAAACGTGATTTGATCATTTCTGGTGTTCCAGAGGAATTTGCGCCGTAATCACGACAAAATGCTTGACATTTTCTCCATTTTTTGCTAACCTTTTTCGGTTACGAGAAGGTGCTCGTAGCGATTCGTTGGTTACAACCGGAGGAATTCGAAATGTCGGATACACAGAAGACCGTGCTTTGCTTGTTAGTGGCTCTCGGAGGTGTGGTTATGGCACTCACACTAACAATACTCCAGGTCTCGGAAATCAAAGGCCGTATCGATAAGTGCTGTCCAAGCATGGTCGAAGCTGTGACCACTGACGTTCAACACTGAAAGGAAAAGTTCATGAAGTACAACGTCCAGTGCTTGAATGGTCACATGTACGTTGCGCCAAAAGGAAGCGATCTCGAGCGCCGGTGCAAGGAACGGGCGGATAAGGG
>JACQXU010000020.1 GCA_016208545.1 Candidatus Uhrbacteria bacterium
GACCGACCAAGAGCGGCTCTGGGCTTCTACAAACCTGATGAAAAATTTAATGAACTCGTTGCGTTAAATTCTTGAAACCAAGAAATAAAAACCGTCGCTAAGTGACCAAAGTTCACTTAGCGACGGTTTTATATTTAAAATTATCGGCTCGCTATAATTTCCGCTCCTTGCTCACTCTCGCAAGCACGCACGCGAATCGCTCCTTGGGCGTCACGCTCGAGTGTGTAACCTGTTCCTTCTTCGCCAACTGCATTTCCATCATCCCATGTTACAGCTCCTGCAGGACTCACTGGAACATTGTTTAGATATTGGTCAACAAGCCCAGCCAAGTTAACACAGTTTCCATCAGCGCCAACGGCTGTATCGCAACTGCCGTTGTTGTCGTCACATCCAGCGACCATCGCCGCTCCGTCAACAACCATATAAACCTGCCCGGCTGTCATTGCGGCAACTGACGCTAGGTAATTTCCATCATTATCCACTTGGTGGAGCTTGATGGCCGAGAGAATCTCTTGCACGTCGTTTTGGCGAACTGCGTCACGTGCCTGCTGAAAACGTGTGGCTGGATCCAAAGCCACGAACACGACCGCGACCAAAATTCCAATGATCGCTATCACAACAAGGAGTTCAACAAGCGTAAATCCATGTTGATTTTTGTAATTCATCATAATAAATAATTAGTGTGTTAGGAAGTTATGTTGATACGCATCACGCCGCAAATGAACGGTTCGCAAAGCCGCTCCAAGCGCCGCGCCATACATATGGATTTCTTTTGAAGAATGGCTCGCCACTTTTACAACCTCTCCGATTTTTTTGATCATCAAATTTTTCTCTTCTATTTTTTTATCTTCCGCTTCAACTCCGGCCAAAATGAACGAAACAATTTCTCGTTTCTCCTGTGAAAAGTATATCACAATTTCTTTCATTGTTTCAACAATACTTTCCACAGCTTTCTGTGAAGAGCCAGAATATGAAATACTGCGTGAATACAATGTGGCGCCATTTGCTGTATACACTGAAATGTTAATCCACGAATTTCCGATATCAACAATGCCGACAAGCTGATTTTCTTTTTTCGGAAATGCCTCTTTTGATCCAAGATAACGAAGTAGTCGCCATAAAGCTTTCGTGTTCGCTTCAGCCGCGACAAGTTGAAAATAAGAAAGATCGAATGCTGTTTTGAAGGAATCAAATACGTTTTTTTCAACAGTATAAACTGTGGTTCTAGTTTTTCCATTTTCGCGTCCGCCTTTTGAAATTGTTGTTTGCGCTTGTTCAAAAGGAACTGGTATATCTCTCTGCGCGCGCAAAAGCGCTTCGCGAGTAAACGTTTTCTGTTCCAAACCTTCTTCTAAAAGAAAACTTGTTGAAAACACTCTTGATTCTGGCATGAGAAGCGTGGTTTTCAAACGCGATTCAACAATCGGAGTTTTTTTGAGCGTGTCTTCGATTATCTTTTTTAATTCTTCTGCTTTGACAACGCGTTCATCAACAACCAAACCTTCAGGAAGTGTGATTTCGTGCAACCATTGAACCTGATTCAAAACGTTCACTTTTGCAAATCTAACATGATGCTCGGAAATATCAACGCCAAGACCGCTTGTGTATTGATCAAGAAAAGACATATTTGAGACCTCTGCAAAACTCGCGATCTTGCGACTTGTGGGGCCCCGCCACCACCTCAACGTAGCTATCGCTACGTCTCGGGGGCTGGCTTCCCCACGCGTCGCAATCTCATCGAGTTTTGCAAAGGTCTAATTTGTTACTCAATTTCTTTCCAGTTTACCACATTAACGGCTGGTCCTGTGACACTTACATCAGCTTGAATGCGACGAGTGTAATTTGAAGCACTCGCTGTCACATCAACAGTACAGGATCCGCAAGGTGTTCCAGACACGCTAATTGTGCACGCAACTTCTCCAACTGTGAGACTCCCACCTGCGTAAGAATTATCCCGCGACAGGCGAAGCAAAGCCTCTTCAGCACAACTTTCCGCTGACAAAATAGTGGTGGTTCCAATTTGTGCTGACTGATTTGCCGCAAGTTCATCTAAACCAGTAAGTGCAACTCTACTTACAACCAAAACTAAAACTGCCATAAAAATTACCATAACAATCAGTGCGACTGCTCCGCGTTCATCTTTAATCAAGCGGGATACGAAGCGTTGTTTGAAACGACTCGGCATAATCGTAATATTTGAGTCCTGATGGATTATTCGTTTGTAAAGTATACTCAACTTGAACGACTCCAATGTCCCCGGCACCGGTCAAATTGTGAAAAACTAAATTCGTAACTAAAATTTGATCGGTTGTGATGCTTTCGTTTGCAGTGCCGGCTTCAGAAATTTGCATTGATCCGTTGTCGGACGTAAGTGAAAAAACTGTTGGATCAGCTTGAGCATTAACCATGTTAAAAGATAAAACGCCTGGGTCTGAATCAAAAGTTGAAGTCGCAACGTTTATTCCTTCCGCATGTCGAACCGCGTCTGATAATTGTTGTTCAATTATACGCGCATTTGAGAGAACTTCGGAGATCGCGCGAACTTTGACACGACCGTAAAGCAGATTGATAAGTGAAAGCCCGAGAGTCAAAAGAATAAGTCCGACAATTCCGACGTAGATTAGAAGTTCAAAAAGTGTAAAACCACGTTCGTTCATATTCACGGTGTAAATTCTAAAGTTACATCTTCCAAAATCGGTGTTGAAGAACCGTTGCCTGATAAATACGCTTTCCACTGAATCCAGCGAGTGCCGCTCGCAGAAGGGTCAGTAATAATCGAAGTTCCATTTGTGCTATAAAGACTTTGAATTGTGCCAAGAGAGCCAACCCAACGAGCGGTTGATAAATTTGCCTGTGTGTTGGCTGTGCGAATTCGGAAAGTGATTGTGCCTGTTCCGGAAGACGACCATGAAATTTTATCCCACTGAACTTCGGATCCTGAATCAAACGCGCGAGAAGTGTAGCTTCCTTCTGTTGAAAATTCTGTAACTCCATCGCCGTCTGTCAAAATCTGGATTTCGCTTGCGTCCGCGCTATTTGCAACAAACGCGTATGTTCCATTAAAAACAACATCGCTTGTGGAAGCATTTGTATCAAAGGTAACATCTTTTTCCATCAAAAGTTCATTTGAAATGTCCCAACGTTGAAATTCTTTATCAGTTTCGTCTGTTGCAAGATATGCCGCGATTCCATCTTCCATTGAAAGTGAAAGAACACTTCCACCGATTTCAGCTTCTGACAAAACAGACATTGCGGAAGGATTTGTGATATCAATTGCCGCGAGTTCGAAAATAGTTCCGCCATTTTCTCGTCCCAAAAGCAATAAATCTCCGGAAAGCGCAATGCTCATTCCATTTTCAGTTCCGCTTAAATCTTGAGTGTCTTGAATTGATGGTGAACTTGGATTTGAAACATTTATCACGACAAGTTCAGAAGTGTTTGCGCTCGTTGCCGCGTAAACTTCAGTATTGTCAACTTTCAAATCATTAACGTCTGCGCCAATTTCCAAAAATCCTGACAAAGTCGGTGAAGATAATGTTGCAGTATTGATAACCAAAAATTCTGCGCCTGAATCCTGCAAACGTCCGAGATAAACTGTTGAACCGGAAACTGCAACAGAATTTCCGTCAGTTGAACCTTCTGCATTAAAACTTCCCTCTCGCGACGGCGATGCTTTATTTCCAACATCAACAATGTCGAGCTCGCGATTGTCGTCTGTTGTTGAAAGATACGCAAAATCTCCTTGTACGACAAAATCGTTTATTGTTGACCCGACTTCAAACGCTCCCAAATAAACAGGCGAAGTTGGAATGGAAATATCATAAATAAATAATTCTGGCTGTGAAGGATTTTCAGATGTGGCGATGTAAGCAAACCCAGTTTGAATCACGATCGAAGTCGGATCTTGACTGCCAAGTTTATCAACGTCTCCAACAACCGCGGCAGATCCCCATCCACCGAGTTCTGTTTGAAGAATTATAAAATCTTGAGTGTTGTTGTCAGTCCCAACGTACAAATGCGCTCCGTAATTTACAACAGCTCGCGCGTTGTCGTTTCCAACAAGATCAAGAAAAGATGATTGTGCGAATGTCGAGCGTTTAACAACAATAAGTTCTTTCGCGTTGTCGTCAGTTGTGAGAAAAATGTAATCCTCGACTCCATCAAGCCCGATATCAAAGACAGAAGCTCCGACATCCAAACTCGCGGTTTGGGTTATCGTTCCTTCCGGATTTGAAATGTCGAGCGAGTGTAAATCATCGCCAGTTCCGTTTTGGCGGCCGATATAGGCGTTTGTGCCGACGATTTCAACTGTGTTTACGTCGTAACTTCCGCTTAAATTGTATGAATTGACTTCTGTGAAATCGGAAAGTCGAACCACAAAAAATTCTTCATTATTATCATCACCAACAAAAAATGCGTGAGTTCCTGAAACCGCAACATCTGATAAATTTCCTTCCAATTCTGTTTCGGCAAGTTGAGTTAAAGAGCCTTCTGGATTTGAAATGTCATAAAAATATGCTTCTTCATCTCGCGCAATCGCGAGCAAATTTCCAGTTGCGGCAACTCCACTCACATCATCACTTCCTTCAATATCAATTATGTTTACAACAGTCATCGTAATTACATTTATCACAATAATTTCTTGCGCGTTGTCGTTTGTGGCGATATACGCATAACCATCATGCACAGCGAGATCGGTTGCTGTGAGGCCGGCGAGATCGTATCCGCCGATTATTGTCGGAGCACTAGCGCTTACATTACTTACATCAATTGCCACAAATTCGTATCCGCTTGTATTTGTTGAAAGAATGTACAAAATGTCGTTTGGAACGTCAAAATCAAGTGCAATACGGTCGCCGTTTCCTTCAAGATCAATTTCATGCGCCATTTCAAGATTGCTCCAGTCGCGCCGATTTTCGCGAAGCACAATTTCGCCGTCAGACACATTTGCAATGTCAGTGCTGTTTCTAAATCCAACTACATATTCGCTTTGTCCAGACTCGGTCCACGCTTGATCATCCCAATTAAAAACATAAAACACACTGTCAATGTTTCGAATAATTCCAAGTGAAGTTTGCCATCTGACATTGATCGTTACACGCTTGCTGTTTGAGTCAAGAGTTCCGGTTCCAGAAATTGGCCCTGTTATTCCGCCGAACCGATACACATTTTCAATTGTCGTTGTTCGTGTATAAATTCCAAGCAAGTCTGATGTTCCTGAAAATTCATAAAAACCATTTACTGTTGAAAAACCGTGAGTCCCGTTTATAATCTGCGACCAATCGCGATCGCGAATTGAACGAACAGCTTGCATCGCTTCCTCAATATAACCGTTTGCGACAAGATACCGGCCGCTTTCCTGCGCGCTGTGTGAGGAAGTTATAAGTGCACTCATTATTCCAGACGCCAAAATCGCAAACAAAGCCGTAACAAGAACGACTTCGATGAGAGTTTGCCCGCGCGAATTATTGTTTTTGTATCCTCCCATAAGAATTTATTGAAAGCGTTACTATTTCTCCTGTTGCAGATGAAGTTAATACAACATCTCCTATATTTTGCGTTCCTCCGGAACCGAATTGGAATACAACGTCTGTAAGCCCACTCACGTTCACACCTGAAGACAACGGACTGGTTTCATCAAAAATTTGATTTCGAGATTCAAAAGTCATGCCAGCAAATAATGTGATTTCAGTCGCTGTAAAATGAACTCCCCAAACTGAATCCTGATATCCGCTCACACTTCGAGACTGCACTTTTCGCAAAATGTCCGTTATGGCTCCTGATTCGACTTGAACTGTATTTTTTGGAAGAGTATTTATAGCAAGACTTCCGGCGATCAAAAAAAGATCAAAAGCACTGGTTCGATAATAGAAGCCAAATTTTTGGCTTTGATCGCCACTTTTTCTTCATAAAATTTCGCAAGATAAATCAAAGTGTCAGCCATGCTTCCGGATCGCTCTCCAACCACGATCATTCGCTCGACCATTTTTGGATAAAGATGCGGGTATTTTGCAACTAGTTCTGCAAAACTTGCTCCGGATTCAATCGAAGTGTACATATGTTCAACAGAATTGCGATATAAATAATTCGTCATCACTCCGCGCACGATTCCTAAACCTTCTTGAATCGGAATTCCGCTTTGAAGCATTGTCCCAATCGATCTACAAAATCTGGCGCGATTGATGTCGTGCACGAAATTGCTGACGCCAGGAAGAAGCAAAAGAAAACGGTGCGTGACAGGTTCCATAAATTTCCTGAAAAAAAAAAAAAAAAGAAAAATGAAAAGTCCGATTAAAATCGGCGTAATTAATAATCCATAATGTTCAAAAACGTCAGCGATCCAAATCAAAAGCCGTGTTGTCCACGGGAGTTCGATGTCAAGCGATTTAAACAATTTTGACATTTGCGGAAGAACAAAGGTCGCAAGCGCGAATCCTAAAATAAAAGTTGCAATAACTATAATCGCGGGATAAAGCATTGCGCCTTGAATATTACGCAGCACTTCAAGTTCGCGATCCATTTGCGAAGCAACGTACGTCAAATTCTGCGAAAGCGTTCCGGAACTTTCACCGACTTTTACAGAACTCACAAAAATCGGACCGAAAACTCGACGTCCAGGCTCAAGCGCGTCGCCCAAAAGTTCGCCAGATTGAACTTCCGAATAAACTTTTTTTAAAATTTTTTTGAGTCTGCCTCCAGACTGCTCAACCAAAACTTCCAAAGATTCAGGAACTGTAAGACCGGCTTCAAGCATGATGGAAAAATTTTTCGTCATTGTTACAACATCAACTTTGCTAACAGGTAAAAATGTCAGTTCTTTTTTGTACCAAGGTTTTTTTTCTTCAGCCATAACTATTCGATTAAACCTTCTTTTTTGAGCTCCACAATCGCTTGATCCATACTAATCATTCCGAATTTTTTGCCGGTTTGAATTGACGAACGAATTACGGACAAATTGTTCGTGCGAATTGCATTTTGAACAGCTGGAGTTGACGTTAAAATTTCTCGCGCGGCAACAAGCGGGCCGTCTATTGACGGAATCAAACGTTGCGCGACAACCGCTCGAAGAGTTGCGGCAAGCTGAACCAAAACCTGCTGTTGTTGAGCGCCTTCAAAAACATTCACAATTCTTTCAATAACTTCTGCGGCGTTTGGCGCGTGTAAAGTTGAAAGAACAAGATGCCCTGTTTCAGCCGCTGTTAGAGCAAGTGAGATCGTTTCCGGATCGCGCATTTCTCCAACAACAATCACATCAGGGTCTTGACGCAAAACATGCCGCAAACCTTTTTGAAATGAAGGAAAATCAGTTCCAAGCTGTCTTTGTTCAATCAAAGATTTTTGATTTGAAAAACGATATTCGATCGGATCTTCAAGTGTAATAATGTGGCGAGATGTTGTTGAATTTATCTGATCAATCATTGACGCAAGCGTTGTTGATTTTCCAGATCCAGTTGGCCCGCTCACAATCACAAATCCATCTTCAAATTTTGGAATGGTGAGCATTGTTTCGTGAAACCTTAGAGCTTCCGGAGATGGAATTTTTTTTGGAATAACGCGAATCGCAATGCCAGCACCTAAAGTTTGGCGATGAATGTTTACGCGAACGCTAACATCAGACACAACAACTCCGAGATCCACATCTCCGGATTGATCAAGTTCTCGCAATTGATTTTGAGTTAAAAGTGCATTTACCATTTTTTGAACACCTTCGGCAGATAAAACAGTTTTGCCAATCGGTTTTAATTTGTCTCGCACGCGCGAAAACGGAAGAGATCCGGCGATCAAATGAACGTCGGACGCGCCGTCTTTAACAGCGACTTGAATCCATCTTTTTAATTCCTCCATATTTCGTAGTTTGTATTTGGTAGAGAGTAGTTGGTAGTTAGACAAAAACCCAAAACCTAACACCCAAAACCTATTCTCGTGTGACTCGTAAGACCTCTTCAAGAGTTGTTTGCCCAGCGATCGCACGGCGCAAACCATCTTGAAGCATTGTTAGCATTCCTGCTTTAATCGCGATTGAATGAATCTGATCAGCGTTTGCATTTTTCATTATCGCTTCTTTAATTTCTTCATTAACTGTCAGCACTTCAAAAATACCTTCGCGACCGTAATATCCGCTCTGATGGCAAACATGGCATCCCTTCCCTCGAAATGTCATTATTCCTTTTGTTGATTTTTTCTTGGTCAGCTTCATTATAAATTCTTTCATTTCTGGAAATTCATCCATGATTTGTTTTTGAAGCGCATCGTCTACAACGCTTTGAATGCAATTCATGCAAATTTTTCTAACAAGCCGTTGCGCAATGACTACATTCACAGTTGAAGCAACAAGGAAATTTTCAATTCCCATGTCAGACAAACGTGGAAAAGCTGTTGCGGCATCGTTTGTGTGAAGTGTTGATAAAACCAAGTGCCCAGTCATGGCCGCGTTAACCGCGATGTTTGCGGTATCTCTATCTCGAATTTCTCCGACCATTATAATGTCAGGATCTTGACGAACAATCGAACGCAAACCTTTTGCAAATGTTAAACCTGTTTTTTCATTCACCGGAATCTGATTGATCCCTTCAATTTGATATTCTACAGGATCTTCAATTGTTGTGATATTTACATCGCGGCGATTTAAAATCTGAAGCATTGCGTAAAGCGTTGTTGT
Source organism: Candidatus Uhrbacteria bacterium (assembly GCA_016208545.1). Classification (GTDB taxonomy): domain Bacteria; phylum Patescibacteriota; class Patescibacteriia; order UBA9934; family GWF2-40-263; genus JACQXU01. The sequence continues at coordinate 8,660 of JACQXU010000020.1, forward strand.
TTTTCCAGAACCAGTCGGACCTGTGACCAAAATCATTCCCCAAGGTTTTCGAATTGCTGTTGAAACTTTTTTCAAATCTTCTGACGAAAAACCTAAATTTGCAAGCGAAAGACGCCTGTTTTTTTCGCTCAAAAGACGCATAACCGCTTTTTCAGCAAAAGTCGTCGGAATGACCGATAAACGCAGATCAAGAGCGTCTCCAAAACGAGTGCGATGGCGAATTTTTCCGTCTTGCGGAGCTCGATGTTCGTCAGTTGCCAAACGCGCAAGAACTTTAAGACGCGTTATTATATTTTCATGAGTGCTCTTCGGAAGTTTTGCGATGTCATGCAACATCCCGTCTTGGCGAAAACGAATCAGAGTGTGTCCTTCTTCTGGCTCTATGTGAATATCTGATGCTCCGCCTTGAAACGCATAATCTATCATCGTATTAACAAGCTCAATTATTGTAGTGTCTGATGCGCTGATTTCTTTTTCACCTTTTTCTAAAATTTCTGAAAATATTTGCTTTGGATCTTTTTGATACCAAAATAAATGTTCGCGAATATCAGTCGGAGTCGCGTAATTCATTTTAATTTCACGTCGCAAATATTTTTCAAGCAAAGAACGTTCCAAAACATCATTTGGAGAAGACGTTGCAACAGTTACACTTTTTTCATCAGCTTTCAAAGGCAAAATTTCGTTCTGACGCGCAAAAGCCTCTGGAAGCAAATTCAAGACTGTTGGCTCAACACGAAGTTGTCGTAAATTCACAGAAGGAACTGCAAAATAAAAACCCATGAGCTGGGACAACTGCTCATCAGTCAGCGACGCGTTTGCGACTAGCATCGTATCAATGCCAAAATCTGCCGCATCTTTTGAAGCGGCGGCTTGTTCAAACTCTTCTTCTGTAACTCCGCCGGATTCCACAAGCGCCGAATGAAATTGCTCTTTGGTGAGCATCATATTTTGGACATCACCTCAAATCACTTCTTTAATCTTTTTAATAACTTCCTCCAAACTCGTTGCGGTTTTTACAAAATAATCTTTGACTCCGAGTTCAAAACATCTTTTTCTGTCTTCTTCTTGACCTAAATTAGTTAAAACAATAACTGGAATTTTTGATAATCCAGAAGTCGCGTTCAACTCTTCCAAAACATCGAACCCGCTCATTCCAGGCATAATGAGATCTAAAATAATTAAGTCAGGTTTGCTTTTTTTAATAAGAGCAAATGCCTCTTCGGAATTTTTTGCAATGTCAACTTCGAATCCTTCTTTTGTAAGTTTGTGTTTATATATGTCCAAAAGAAATTCGTCGTCGTCTATAATTAGAAGTTTTTTTGATGAAGACATAAAATTAGGTTCTGGGTTTTAGGTTTTGGGTTTTAGATGGTTTAATCGGAAGAGTGATCCAAAACGTGCTTCCTTTTCCTTCTTTTGAAGAAAACCCGATTGTGCCACCAATTCTGTCAATCAAACTTTTGGCAGTATAAAGCCCAAGTCCAGTACCGACCGAACCTGTTGCTGGAATATTTGCGCCGCGGAAAAATTTAGAAAAGATGTGCGGTTGTGAAATTTCTGGAATTCCAGGGCCTTGATCTGAAACTTCAATTCGCATTTGACCATTATTGTCTGAAAGATGAATTGTCACGTTTGTCTTTTCTGGAGAATATTTTACAGCGTTTTGCACTATATTTGAAATTACCTCTCGAACCATCCGCTCATCTGTAAACGCAGTTTGTGCGCGTGATAGATTTTCAAATTGAACACGAATGAATTTCTTTTGGATCTCTTCACTTAAAGATTGCAAGACTTCTTGAATTACTTTTTCAATGGCGACTTGAGTTGGTTCAAATTTAATCTCACCTCTTTCAATGCGAGCAATATTTAGAAAATCATCAACAAGACGAATCATTCGCGCTGTCGCATTTCCCATGTTTGTCATGAAACGAGATTGATCTTTAGTAAGCTTTCCAACTTCGCCTTTTAGAAACATCTCGTTGTACCATTTTAGCGACGCAAGAGGACCGCGCAATTGGTGAGAAGCGAGAAAAATAAATTCACTTTTCATTCGATCAATGACTTTCACTTGTGTAACATCATGAATTACCATCATAGCGCCAAAAATTTTTCCATCAAACTCAACAGGAGTTGAAGTTACCTCAACAATCAAAGATTCTCCGCGTCGGATAAATTCAAACTCTTTTGTGCGAATTGCCAATTTGTGACGAATTGTTTGCGTTACTGGATGTTTTTTACTTTCCAATTTTTCTCCTTTGATCTGCAATGGCACAAGGCCAAAAACCGGCACGCCAACCGCGTCTTTTCGTTTAACATCCAAAAGTTGTTCTGCGGATTGATTTATAAAAACGATATTACCTTTTGTGTCTGTCGCTATCACGCTTTCGCCAATTGAAGAAAGAAGAGCAACGTCTTTTTGTCTTTTCTCTTCGAGTTCTTTAAGAGTACGCTCAAGACGAGCGGTTTTTTGCTTGACTCGTTTTTCTAGGTTGCGATTGGCGTCAATAAGTTCATCACTCATTGTGTTAAAAGCAGTAGCCAATTCTCCAATTTCGTTTGTAAGATTCAAATTCACGCGAGCTGAAAAATCTCCTTTTTTGATGCGCCTAGCAGTCTGTGTCAGAAGTTGAATCGGCGTTGTAATGTGTCTTTTAAGATACAAACCAGCCAAAATGAACAAAAGAAACGAAAGCGGAATAGCAAAAAACACAACAGTTCTCAAATTTGAAATCGGCACAAGAATTTCTGCGCGGTCTTTTTTCACAACCAAACCCCAGTCAAGAGAAGAAAGATATTGTGTGGCTGCAAAAACGTGTTCTCCGCGATAATCAATCAAATCAGGAGAAGTTTCAGGGGTTCGATTAAGCGCACGCACTTCAGGACTCAAAGAAGCCGAAAAAGGAATAGTTCGACTGAATTGTGTCTGCGAAAAAAAACGAGGAGGTGTGATAAGTTCAACTGTGCCGTCAAAATTATCTCGCACCAATTCGATTTCCCCTGTTTGGCTCAAAGCTGAAAATGATTCTTGAAGTTCAATCAAAAATGAAAGATCAATTTTAATGTTTATGGTTCCCAAACGGTAATATCCGAATAACATTTGTTTCCCCCATTCAAATTCTCGAAAACCAAAAATAGGCGACACACGGGAAAATAGTGGATTATCTTTATACGACTGACCGATGTCGGACGGACTCGTGCTCGCCACAACCGCGCCATTTCCATCAAGCACGAACACACGACGATATGCGCTGTTTATTTTATGGATTTCTTCAAGATCAGCGTTAAGTGAAAAAAGATTTTCTGGTGTTGGTTTGATTTGATATTGTGCGAAAGATATTTGAGCATCTTGAAAAATCTGAACGTTTGGATCAGGTAAAAGAGACAAGACAGTCGCTTCGATGCGGTCTTTTTGCAATTGAGCGGAATAAGCAAGTTCTGCGATATTTTGTTGCTCAACGCGAAAAACCTCGATCGCAAAAAAACCTCCCAAAGTTAAAATTGGAATTAAAAAAATCAAAACAAATAAAAAGACAAACTGTTTAACAATTCCAAAACGTGAAAGAGAATGCATGATGATATTATAACACTATTAAACAAAAAACTTCACTAAGTGAAGTTTTTTGTGGAGTATATTTACAACTCCGCTCGGACTTATTTTATCAAAAATTCGTGAATGACGAAAGCCCCGCCACTGCCTCGCTCCGCTCGGCAACCCCGAAAGAAAAAACACTCCTTGCATTTCTGATTTGGCGGGGGTGAAATTTCTTTTGAAAAAGGAAAGGGTGTTTTTCTTTCGGGGTTCTGCCCTCCAAGTATTCGGGCAGTGCGTGGGGCTTCAATACGGACTCGGTTTTGCAAAAACTATTTTCTGGGGAAAAGGATTTGGCAAAACCTCGGCTGATTTCCCGCGCGGGCTTTGTTTTCGGATTTCGCTGGACAAGAAGCTATTCGGCTTCAATATATTTCCCGACAATTTCTGCTACTTGTTCGGGAGTAAGTTGACTGGAGATACCTTGTGGAGAACCGATTATCCCAGCACTTCCACCCCATTTTACTTCTTCAGTGACCGCAGGATCGGTTTGATTTAGTTCTTTCAGTGCTTCAACAAGATTTGCGTGACCAATTTTGTATTGAGCAACTGTATATTTAGCGTGAGGTAGCACCTTTGGATTTGGAGAAAACTCGGGATTGAAAGCAATGACGATAGGAGCTAACGAATACCCAATCGTCATAGCATCGCGATGTTTACCAATCACAATCGCCACCTTACTACTCATTGAAAGCTCCGCCTTCATTTCGCCACTCTCAAGCGCAGTAATAAGTTGTTTGCGAGCGTCATCAACTTGCTTTTGGTATTATTCAGGTAATTTTCCACCGGTTAAGTAAGATTCCATGGCCATTACCCTTGACGCTAGCGGTGATTTGAAATCCGAAACGGAAGCTCCAAGAACAGCAACTGTGCGTGGATCGGTAAAAAATGTTGATGGCCAGGGATTTTCTTCATTTGGTAATTCTTGTTTTCCCGGCCATGGTTTGCTAGTAGCCCTGTCCGCATCAGCTACCAGAAGTATACGCTTGGATAAATCATCATTCATCGGTATTTCGCGACGACGCATTTCAATTACTGCCATAGCACCAACACTGTCAATATCAGGCTTCACAGTTGCTAAAGTTGCTTCATTGGGAGGCAATTCCCATTCAATAGCGCCCTCAATAGCAGAAGCAAGAGCTTCGCCAGACGAGCCGTGTTGCGGATCAAGATTTGCTTCACATCGAGAAGCAAGAGCAGGGATAGTTACCTCAATTCCATAAACTTTTCCTTTTGCAAAAATTGCTTCATTTGCCGCTTGTGCTTCAGGCACTGGACGAGGATTAAAAACCCCATAAGCATATGAGGGTTGCTTCTCTCGGTTTTCATTGCCACTTAATATTTCATGGTTTTCGTTCATAGTTTTTTAAATTATTTATTTTTGTACATAACCTACTAATGGATTATCGGGACATGATGGACATCGAATATTGATTCGTTCGCCCGCATCATAGGCGATCTTATCTATCTTGTTTAACTTATCGGAATGTCTAGAACCATTGGGCAACTCGTGCAACCACCATCCTTTCTTATCGGGCGAAGTTAATCGAGGCAATTCCTCAATTTTTACTTCTGGTGTCGCGGGTTCTGATTTGGGAGATTCGGGCGACGACTTATCGGGTTGAGATGTTTCTACTGACACATCAGCACCTCCAAGGATTCGGGTCACGGCATAAAGTATGGCATCTACATCCCTTGCTCTAGAAAAATTATAAAAGCTTTGCACCTCTACTTGCATATCTTTTCCGAGGGCTTCTTCAATATCGGCCTGTCTTCGCGCTCTTCCATAGGGGGCGTTAGATGTATCCTGAAATAGCGCTTGCGCCCTATCCAGACCTAATTTTTGTTCAGCTTCCGCAGCCAAAGATTTAGCTATGTCCAATAATTTTCCCGAAGCACCAAACTGCTCAATTTCAGATTTCTCCTTCGCTTTCTTCTGTCTTTCTTCCTCTTCTCTCACAGCTTTTTCGGTTTGAAATTCCTGCTCTCTTGTTCTTACGGCGTTAGGTATGAGTTCGTTGAGCTTTACCGCGTAGGCGTGTAAAGCCGTTATCTGTTCTTGCATTTTTTCAACTGTATCTGATCCAACATTACCCCAATCTGGCCGTGCGTTATATTCTAAAGGAACTCTGGAAACACGCGCTAATCTTTCAGCCTGTTCCACTTCCTCCCGAGCGGCTAGCAAATCCTTAGCAACGTTTTCGTATTGTTCGTAAGACTGCTTTGTTTCGCCAAGCAATTGAGCGTCCTCAATTTTCCATTGGTCTTCAATTGTCTTTTGCATCTCATCCCAGCGATCCTCGTATTGTTTGCTCCATTCCTCTGGATCAAGTGTGTAAAGCCTGGCATCTGGCGATGGCGGATTCATCTTTTTTGCGTGATCAAACTCACTTTTAAGTTGCTGGCGTTTTTCGGCGATGAGTTTGTCGCGAAGTTGTTCTGCCGTTTCTTTTGGTGCTCCGGTATACTCGCTGTAGGGGACGACGAAACTTTTACCGCCTCGATAATCACCACTCCAATGCGGCTGCTCTTTTTTCCTAGCACCAACAGTCAGAGAATGTGTGGTGACGCTACCCTCATAATAGAAATCACCACGTCTTTCATCTGGTGATAATGGCTCGTAAAGTTGTGCCTTATGAGTAGAACTGCTGATAAAAGATTCACCAGGAGCTTGCAATGAATGTATGTCATCGCGAAGTTTTCTAATTTCCTTTTTTCTATAATCTTCGCTTAAGAAATCGTTGAAACGCTTTTCTGCAATATCTGCCGGTGGCAGTATTTTTTCTTTAACTTTAGCTAAAACTTCCTGCTGTGCGCTTTCTAGTAATAGTTCAAATTCTTTATACAGACTTGGGTTAATATACAAAGACGCTACTGTTCTCCAAACTTTTGCACCGGATATATCCGGAAAAATAAATTCTGCCTTGATGCTTTCGCCCTCCTCTTTCCATTGTCCGGAAGGAGCAACTTCCCAATGTTTGGAGTTCATTGCAGAGTCAGCACTAACTATTTTTTCTCCGTGAGAATAGCTCAAAACGATTTTATTTTCGTCTTCAACGCGAATGCCTTGAGGTTCACCGAACTCTCTAAAAAATTCATCTTCAATATTACTCCAGTTCCATAATGTCTCTTTTCTCTTTGCGAGTTTAAATGGTTCGTTTGCTCGCTCTACTTCCTCGCGTGGTATCGTGGAGCTATAAGAAGAAACGTTTGGCTTATTGACGCACACTGGTCGCATTTCTCTCACGCCAAAGACTTCGGGGCCGGATGGTTGTAACTCCCATTGCTCTGGAGCGGCGCATGCACCACACTCCACTTCTTCAGCAGCTAGTCCACGATCGCGTTGATTTACCTTTTTAACATTCACAGGGGAGTCGAGAACGGGAGCTTGCCCACGAGGCGGTCTAATGTGCTCGCATAATTCACTTACATGACAAAACACTTCTCGTCCGTCAGAAAGACGAAGAAAACCGAAACCTTTTTCAGCATTCCAATGCTTAATAGTGCCTCTTATTTTACCCCCTTGAGGCTCCGATTTTTCTAAGGAATTCTTTTTGTTGTCAGGACCCGTAGGCCCACCTTTTTCGACAGACATATACAACCATCTTAAATGAGAAATGGCTTCTTGTCCAGCGAAATCTGAAACGCAAGACCCGCCCGCATTCATTCCCCAGACCTTTCTGCGGGCGTGTCGTACCCGACAGTATTCCGAAGTGGACGCTACGGCGTGACGGAATTCGTCGTGGAGCGTACAATTACATTTCACATCATCACATTCTCGGAGCGTGCGACATCATTTCGCTTACCGATTTTAAAAATAGGTGCGAGCTTGGTACAATAAAAACTCCAGAATAAAACTTTTTGCAAATTTGCCGTCCATTTCGGTGGCGGCGCAAAGCGCCGCCCAGACATTTTCCCCCGACAAATCCTCTCCGCTCGGCGCGCGCAGGCGCGCCTCGCAGTTGGCCAAAACGAGGTTCGACTTCCGTGCGATTTTAATTCTGTCTCGTTTTGCTTTGCCCAATTATTAACTAAAAACATATGAGCATGAACAACAATAAATTTTTCCTCTACGCCCGCAAGTCCACTGATGTGGAAGATAAACAAGTTAGGTCTATTGAGGACCAGATCGCAGAATTGCGCGCCTTTGCTAAACAGGAAGATTTGAATGTCGTTAAAGTTTTTATCGAAAAACAGAGTGCCAAAATTCCAGGCCGCCCTATTTTCGGCGAAATGTTGGCGCGAGTGGAGAAAGGCGAGGCGGACGGAATTTTGGCTTGGCATGCAGACAGATTGGCGCGCAATTCTGTTGATGGTGGGCGTATTATCTATCTTTTAGATTGCGGGCGTATTCAATCATTGAAATTTCCAACGCTGTGGTTCGAGAATACGCCTCAAGGTAAGTTCATGCTCAATATCGTTTTTGGGCAAAGCAAATACTACATTGATTCGCTTGCCGAAAATACCAAGCGAGGGTTGCGCCAAAAAGTAAAACGAGGTGAATATCCATCTCTCGCGCCAATAGGTTATCTAAACGACAAGAGAATAAAAAGCGTTGTCGTGGATAAAAAGCGTGCTCCCATTATCCGCAAAGCGTTTGAACTATACGCGCAAGACAACTCAAGGTTAGAGGATATTTCAAACTTTTTGGCGCAACAAGGCATTACTTCTCGCGGCAATAAAAATTTGAAACGAGACAGAATTTCTTTTATCCTTTCCAACCCGTTTTACTATGGTCATTTTCGCTACGCCGGTGAAATCCACGAGGGCAAGCACCAGCCAGTCATCTCAAAGAAAATTTTTGACAAAGTTCAGGAAATTTTGAAGCAGAGAGGACGACCGCACCACAAAACGAAAAATGAACCACAAGCGTTTTGTGGTTTGCTCCGTTGTGGCACTTGCGGCATGGGTATCACTGGCGAATACAAGATTAAAAGACAAAAGAATGGTAATGAGCATTACTACATCTATTACCACTGCACGCGGAAAAACAAACTGGTGAAGTGTAAAGAACCTTGTATTCGCCAAGAAAGTTTAGACCGGCAAATTTCCTCTCTGCTTCAAAAATTTTCTTTGAGAGAAGATTGGGCGGAAGACCTTTT
>JACQXU010000045.1 GCA_016208545.1 Candidatus Uhrbacteria bacterium
CTTCTCGTGCATCGCAGTGCATTCATTCGTGAATTACACACTCTTGCGCCATCAATTGGTCCAGTTTCAGGTTTATATTTGAAAACTGTTGTTGCTTATTTATTTTTATTTGGTTTGTCCGTTTTATTTTTCAAAGGCCGCGACTGCACGTCATGGCGCGGCCGTGTGTTTGGATTTTTTTATATTTCAGTCGTGATGTTTTTCATTCTCACTTTGCCGGTCGTCTATGAATTTTCTGTGAGTGTTAGTGAATAAGGAATCGCGTTAGCGAATAGAGGAAGTGGTGATTTTTTTTATCACACTTAACTACCGATCGGTAGTTAAGTGTGATTGCTTGTATTTTTTTTCAAGATCGGTTAAGTTTTAAGTCTGTGGATATATCGATCAAAAAAGGCATTCTTTTTGAACAATTTTGCGACATCTTGATAGTTTATGTTTTTCAAGGTGTCGATCGTTTTGACGACTTTATTTCGAAAATTTTAAAAGAGGAAAAGTTCAAAGCTAAACTTTGTCAGACAGTTCTAATTCGAACAGGCGGACACCTTCCAGCAAAACGAGTTTTGGTTGTTGGACTTGGAAAAAAAGAGGAGTTTGATTTTCAGTCGCTACGACGTGCAACCGCGTCAGCATATTTTTCAGCAAAATCAATTGAACCAAAAACTATCGTGTCAGAGTTTTTTAATACTTCAGATTTTGAATCAAAAGAAATTGCCCAAGCTGTTACTGAAAGCATTCGTCTCGCAGATTATTCATTTACAAAATACAAAAAAGAAAATGGAAACGGAAAAAGAAAACCGCAAAGTTTTGAGTTCGTCACTGACGACGGTCGGATTATTAAAAAAGTGCAATCAGGAATATCGCTCGGTGAACTTACTGCTCGCGCAACTATTTTCGCGCGCGATCTTATCAACACTCCAACTCAAGACATGAGCCCGAGACATCTTGTTGAATTCGCAAAATCAATCGCGAAAGGGAAGAGTACGATTCGCGTTCGTGTTTTTGACGAGGAAAAATTAGAAAAAATGGGAGCTGGCGGAATTTTGGGAATTGCAAAGGGCTCTGATGATCCTCCATTTTTTGTGCACATGATTTATCATCCAAAAATAAAAGCAAAAAAGAAAATTGCAATTGTTGGAAAAGGAGTGACGTTTGACTCCGGAGGTTTGTCTCTCAAACCTGCGGCCAGCATGTCCACAATGAAAATTGACATGGCCGGAGCGGCGGACGTTTTAGGTTTGTTTTCTGTGATTAATGAAATCGCGCCAGCAGTGGAAGTTCATGGAATTTTTGCAGCAGTTGAAAATATGCCATCCGGCCGAGCTGTTCGTCCGGGCGATATTTTGAAAGCCATGAATGGAAAAACAATGGAGATATTAAATACAGACGCTGAAGGCCGCGTGATTCTTGCTGACTCGCTCGTGTACGCAACAAAGCAAAAACCAGACATGATTGTAGATTTGGCGACGCTCACTGGCGCCTGCATGGTCGCTCTTGGCGAAGAAATCACAGGGCTTTTATCAAACGATTCAAAACTTGCAAATCTAATTTTGACTGCCGCTGCGAAGGTGAGTGAAAAAATGTGGGAACTTCCGCTTGAAAAAAATTATAAGCAATTTACAAAATCAGATGTTGCTGATCTAAAAAATATCGGTGGGAAATACGGAGACGTTATTTCAGCCGGACTATTTTTGGAAGAGTTTGTAAATAAAACTCCGTGGGCGCATTTGGACATCGCCGGCCCGAGTTTTGCGGAGCGGGATTTTGATGAATATACAAAAAAAGGCGCGACCGGCCACGGCGTCCGCACCTTAATTGAATTTTTGCGAGGGTTTTAATTTTTTCCAAGTGTCTTTTCTCCGGCTTTCCATTCAACCGGACAAAGTTCGCCAGTTTGCAGAGCTTTGAGCACGCGCAATGTTTCGTTCACAGATCGTCCAACGCCAAGATCATGATAAAGCGCGTATCGCAGAATTCCATCTGGATCAATTATGAATGTTCCGCGAAGAGCAATGCCTTTATCTTCAAGTAAAACTCCGTAATCGCGCGACATTGTTCTGGTGCTGTCAGAGAAAAGCGGAAATTTCAATTCACCTAAATTTTTAAGCCATGCTTTGTGAGAGTGAACAGAATCTGTTGATCCACCGAGCACTTCAGCGTTTAATTGTTTGAATTCTTCATGGCGCATTGAAAATCCAGTGATTTCAGTTGGACAAACAAAAGTGAAATCGAGCGGATAGAAAAACAGAACAAGCCATTTATTTTTGTAATCGTTTAAATCGACTTCTACAAAATCGCCATCAGTGTTTACAGCTTTAACGTTAAAATGCGGCGCTATTTTTCCAACGATATTGTTCATAGCGTGATGTCTATAACGTAATTGTTTTAACTTTTTCAAAAACCGTGTTCGCGGCACCCCAATTAAAATTTTTCCAAAAGTCAGCGATGTAAGCCGCGCGATCAGATCCAAAATCAATAAAGTACGCGTGTTCGTAAACATCAAGAACAATAATCGGAATGCATCCCCAAACTCCGCCTTGGTTGTGTGCGTCAGCGCCGTAAATTTTCAACCGGCCAATGTGTGTATCCCACGCGAGCACAACCCAACCGCGCATTGCCATTCCGGACGCTGAAAATGCGGCAACAAATTTTTCCAAAGAACCGAATTTTTCTGCAATTGAGTCAACAAGCGAACCCTTTGGTTCGCCTGTTCCGCCAAGTACATTAAAATAATGTTCGTGAAGATAAACTCCGTTTGTCGCGAAAGTTTCTCCGTCTTTCAAAGCTCGCAGTTGAGAATATGTTTGGTTTGCTGTTTCAAGGCCTTTACCTGACTCAATCATCTCTTTTATTTGTTCCGCAATCTCTTTCATTTTTTTTACATATCCTAAATAAAGTTTATCATGGTGGATCTCAAGAGTTTTTTTCGAAATTCCGATTAAGTCTTTCGCGAATGGAAGCGGTTTTGGTTCGTATTGTGTTTGGGAGGGCATAGAAGAAGAAGTTGAAGAAGTTAGAGAAGCTATTGAGCTGGGAAAAACGTGCGTATTACTTAATCCTACGTTACTATAATACTCGCAATCTATGTCTAGAAGCAAACTTATAATTACCACCACTTTTCTTATATTAATCGTTTTTGGAATTGTATATTTTCAATATCGTTTTTATCGCACGCCTCTCGCGTCAACACAAGATCAAGCAATTCTGGTTTCCGGAGGGCCGCTTAAAAACGGGATTCCATCCATTGATGAACCAAAGTTTGAACCTGTTGCGTCTGCTGATCAATATCTTGATGACAAAGGATATGGACTAGTCGTGACGCAAAATGGAAAGCAGAGATTTTATCCGTATCAAATTCTTGTTTGGCATGAGGTTGTCAATGATGTATTTGGCAAAATACCGCTTTTGATCACGTATTGTTCATTATGTTTTTCTGGATCCGCGTACGAACGAGCCGTGAATGGAATCGTTGTTGAGTTTGGCGTGTCTGGAAAACTCATAGACAATTATCCTGTTTTGTATGACAAACAAACTGATGAACTTTTTACACCCCCTCTTGAAAACAGACTCAAACTTATTTTGTCTTATGTTACAACATGGGCAAATTTCAAAACAAATTTTCCAAATGGCCAAGTTTTGTCGCGCGACACAGGATTCATTCGTGATTATACCGCAAATCCGTACGAAAATTATGACATAAACAACTCTGTTTTATTTCCAGTCAGCCATCAAGACGATCGTTTGCCTGTGAAAACTGTCGTGTTTGGATATTTGAACGAACGATCTCAAAAAGCCTATCCGCTCGACTTGATTAAAACAGCCGGAAAGGTGAATGATGTTGTGGGGAATGAAGAAGTTGAAATTTTTTGGGATGAAAAATTTGAAACAGTCCGTGGATTTTCTAAACGAGATGGAAAAGAAGAATCAATAATTTTACGAAGTTTTTATTGGTTTAGTTGGGCCGCGATTTATCCAAAAACAGAAGTTTTTACGTCCCTCTAACCCTACACCCATATAACCATATGACCCTATTCGTTATCGCAACACCAATCGGAAATCTCAAAGATTTAAGCGAGCGTGCGAAAACCACGCTTGCTTCCGTTCATACTGTTTTGTGTGAGGATACTCGCAATACAAGAAAGCTTTTTACCTCCATCTCGCTACCTGGTAGCGAGAAAGGGCCGTATTTAATGAGTTTTCATCAACATTCAGATGATACTAAAGTCAAAACCGTGATTGAACTTTTGGAACAAGGCCATGATCTCGCGCTTGTAACAGACGCTGGAACACCAGGGATTTCAGATCCAGGAGGAAAATTGATTGAGGCGCTTGTTAAACATTTTGGTTCAACTCTCACAATTTCTCCGATTCCAGGGCCAAGCGCTGTTGTTGCCGCTTTGTCGGTGAGCGGTTTCCCAACAGACGAATTTGTTTTTCTGGGATTTCCACCAAACAAAAAAGGAAGACAGAAATTTTTTGATCAGCTTTCGGAATTTGATATGACAATTGTATTTTACGAAAGCACACATCGTATTTTGAAAACGCTCGACGAAATTAAAAAACGTTTTCCAGATCGCCAGCTCGTTGTTTGCCGCGAGTTGACAAAATTACACGAAACGATTTATCGAGGAACAGCCGGTGAAGTGACAGAAAAACTAAAAACAAGTAGTATTAAAGGCGAATTCGTAATTATAAATAAAAATAAAGGATAATATTGTCATTGCGAGGAGCCACGCCATTGCGGGGCGACGCGGCAATCTTAAGGATTGCTTCGCTTCCTTTGGTCGCTCGCAATGACTCTACGATAATATGAATCGATTTTATATCTCAACAGCAATTCCGTACGTCAACGCAGATCCTCATATAGGCTTTGCGCTCGAAGCTGTTTTGACTGATGCAACAGCTCGTTATTATCGTAATAAACTCGGTGCTGAAAATGTTTTCGCGCTAACAGGAACAGATGAAAACAGTTTGAAAAATGTTCGAGCCGCTGAAGACGTTCACGAAGATGTTGCCGCGTACGTTGAACGTTACGCAAATGAATTTCGATCTTTGAAAGACTCACTTGATCTTTCATTTGACGATTTCATTCGAACACGCGAAGAACGACATATTCGCGGCGCGCAGAAACTTTGGAGCGCGTGCAAGCCAGAAGACATTTATAAAAAAATGTATCGCGGTTTGTATTGTGTTGGATGCGAAACTTTCTACACTGAAAAAGAAGTTCCAGATGAAATTTGTCCTGAACATAAAAAACCTCTCGAAGTTGTTGAAGAAGAAAATTATTTTTTTAAACTTTCAAATTATCAAGATCAACTGATTGAACTTATTGAAAAAGGAACTTTGCGCATTGTTCCAGAGTCGCGAAAAAATGAAGTTTTGAGTTTTATCAAACAAGGCCTTGAAGATTTTTCAATTTCTCGATCGCAAGAGCGAGCAAAACATTGGGGAGTTACTGTTCCAAACGACGAATCTCAAGTTATGTATGTTTGGTTTGACGCTCTTTCAAATTACATAACAGCGCTTGGTTATGCAGACGACACTGAAGCCTACAAAAAGTTTTGGATTGAAAACAATCATCGAACTCACGTTATTGGAAAAGGGATTTTGCGTTTTCACGCTGTGTATTGGCCAGCAATTTTGTTGTCCGCCGGAGTTCCACTGCCAAGCGAGCTTTTTGTTCACGGCTACATCACTGTTGAAGGTGAAAAAATGTCAAAGTCGCTTGGAAACACGATTCATCCAAAAATTCTTGTTGAAGAATTTGGAACGGACGCTGTGAGATATTATTTTCTTCGCGAGATTCCTTCACACAGCGATGGAGATTATTCTAAAGCTCGTATGGAAGAACGTTATGGTGAACTTGCAAATCAGCTTGGAAATTTAGTTGGACGTATTGCGACAATGTCGGTCAAGTATTTCAATGGACAACTTGATGATACAAATAAGGATTGGTCAAATAAAGTGGCTGTACTTGAAACTCACATGAAGAATTACGATTTGCGATCGTACATTGATGAAGTTTTTACTGTTGTGTCATCAGCAAATGAACTAACTGACAAAAAAGCTCCGTTCAAACTTGTAAAAGAAGATTCAGTGGCCGCGAAAGCTGTTTTGTCAGAGCTTGCTGATATGATTAGGTTTATTGCACGCTCGCTGTTGCCGATCATTCCACACAGCGCAGAAGAAATTTTGCGCAGATATGATAAAGTAATAGAGGTTGGTGAGCCGCTATTTCCTCGTCGTGACTTATGACCTTCATTGACATTTTAATTCTCGTAATCATCGGAGCATTCGTCTTCTTTGGTTTCTTTTTTGGGTTTGTTCACACATTCGGAAGTTTGATTGGAACAATCATTGGAATTTTTGTTGCAACGAGATTGGTTGATCCGACGTTTGACATGTTTGGATTTTTACTCGGCAATGGCGATCTTGCAAAAGTGATAGTGTTTATTATTTTATTTTTGTTTACATCTCGCATTATAGGTTTGCTTTTGTGGTTTGTTAATGGTTTGTTTTATGTTTTTGCATTTATTCCATTTGCCGGAATGATCAATCGTCTGATCGGCGCGTTGTTTGGATTGGTTGAGGGAGTCGTTGTTGTGGGAGTTGTGATTTTTTACGCAATGCAAATTTTACCTGACGACACACTTCTTTTTGCGCTCGAAGGATCAGCCATGGCGAAATATCTGGTGGCCGCAATGATGGCATTGCAAGTGTTTTTTCCAGAAGGAATGAAAGTGAAATAATATGCTTATTGACACCCACTGTCACGTTCAATTTCACTCATACAAAAACGACATGGACGAAGTTATAAAACGCACTTTAGAAAAAAGTGTTTTTATGATTACTGTTGGAACTCAAAGTGACACAAGCCGAACTGGTCTTGAGATTGCAGAGCGTTACGACGGTGTGTGGGCTACGATTGGACTTCATCCATATCATCTTCACGAACAAGAATTTGGTGATGAAAATGAAACCATTCACACACGCACTGAAAAGTTTAATCCGGAATTATTTAAAAAACTTGCACAACATCCGAAATGTGTCGCGATCGGTGAGTTTGGTTTGGATTATTTTCATATGCCGCCAAACGTAAGTCGCGATGAAGTCATTCGCGAACAAAAAGAAACCGTTCGAGCGCAATTTGATCTTGCGAGTGAAATGAATTTGCCGGTCATAATTCATTGTCGCGATGCTTACGAAGATCAACTCGCAATAGTTGAAGAATATGTGCGTGATGGAAAACTGGCGAGACGCGGCGTCGTGCATTGTTTTGTTGGAACACAGGAAATTGCGGATCGGTTTTTTGAACTTGGATTTTATATTTCATTCACAGGAATTTTGACATTTCCTCCGCGAAAAAAAGAAATTGGAGAAGATGGATTGTCGTCTCTTCAGAGGATTGCGAAAAATTTGCCGCTCGAACGTTTACTCGTTGAAACAGACGCGCCGTATCTCACACCAGTTCCGCATCGAGGTGAACGCAATGAACCATGGATGGTTGAGTTTGTCGCAGAAAAAATCGCAGGATTGAAACAGATTGAGGTTGAAGAAGTTTCTCGTGTTACAACGGAGAATGCGAAAAAGCTTTTCAATATATAATTACCTCTCGTCTGTGCTATAGAGACAGACGGGACGACTTTTTCTTGGCCTTAAGTTCAAACATCGGCAGAAAAAGTGTCCCGTAACTGTCTCTTGTGTGCCTAAGTTCTTTATTGTGTGAATTAACGCTGAAGAAATAGGTTTTACACGATATAACATCTGACCTCTGACATCTAACTTCTGACATCTTTCAGTTGCGGTCAAAAGCAGAAGAGTCTGAACGATCTGTATCTATCGTTAAAACAAAAAACGGCAGTGAAAGATATCACTGCCGCAGAGAACATCAGGTGCCGTACCGGCGAGAGAATTCGGTCCGGTTTTTTGTATGTAGTCCTTCCGCTAGATCCTTCATACACTCTCGCATGAGAGCGCCGAAGATCCTGCCTTGCGCTCCGTAAACTCCGTTCAGATACTGTTCGCGAAGCGTTACTGCCAGTTCGAACTTTTTTGTGTCTTGCGCAATAGCAGCGTCCTCGAGCGCTGTGCGCATTGCCTTCCACTGTTCGGTTTTGAGTAGAGCTTTCATTTCGACAGTGATAGGATCAACTGTCGAGATGGAAGCAGTAGGAAGAGCAGTGGAAGCAGAAGTAGGAACAGCAGGGGGAGCAGAAGTAGGAGTTGGCTTTGGCGCACTCACTGGGAGCGGTGTCGTGCGCGGAGGTGTCGCGGAGACGACAGTTGGAGTGGCGGTTGGAGTAGCGGTCGAAGCCGCAGGAGGCGCGGTCGACGCTGATCGCTTTTTCATGAGTGCGTCAGCGATCTGCTTGATCGCTGGCTTTCGTGGATCAGTGTCAGCGAGCGACGCGACAAAGGCGTCAGAATTTGCGTAGAATCGAGCCAAGTCGTCGTGCACTCGCTGACAAGACGCGATGTTTTCCGCTGTGCCATCGTTGTCGTCAAGGATGTGCGTATACTCTTCATCTGTAGGCGCATCATGCCTCGCACAAAGAAGCGCGAGCTCATCGTCTTTCAGGGGGTCACATTGCCCGAAACAATTGAATACAGCATCGTAGAAATCCATTATTCTGTTCCTCCCTCGGAATCAAAACCGAGTTTGAAATTTAGCATAAATCCGGTGAAAAGTCAAGAGAAAAGTCATTGAGTCATAGAGTCATGAAGTTAGGATTTTAATCTCGCCAACACCAAGACTCCAAGACTAAACTGACTTGAGACCGTTGAAAAACTCATCCACATTTCATGGTGAGTATTTTGTTGGAACATGGTAAAATATAGCTACATTTAGCCATAATTCAAACATGTTTACCTCCTTCTATGTTCAAACTTTCAAACCATTTCATGTCCCATGATGTGTATAAGAGCTTCATTGATGAATCTCACTTCTTAAGTCAATTAGGAAAGGTGTTTGACTGGGACGAGATGGCCTCTCCTTTATGGAATCTTGCCAAGAATGCACAAGGGGGTAGACCAAGACAAAATCCCGTGGTGCTTCTTAAAATGTTATTCCTATGCTTCTTGTACAACCGCAGTGACCGGGAGATGGAACAGATGGCCACAAGTGACTTGTATGTGAAATACTTTCTGGAGTTACCCATCGACGGGCTTTCTCCTGACCATTCCAGTCTCTCTCGGTTTCGAGATGAAGTGCTTGAAAAAGAAGGCCCCGCCTTCTTTACGAAGATCTTTGACTCCATCCTCACGGAAGCCACACGACACGGCATTGTGTTTGGTCGTGTCTATGCAATCGATGCCACACACGTTGTTTAAGGTGGTCGGGTTTGCCTAGACAGTTTCTGTGGATAAGGTTCCCCCTCTTTCGGAGGGTGTTTTTAGTTTAGAGAGGAATAGATTTCGTTTGGAGTTTTGTATCCAAGGGATTGGTGAGGGCGCTTGTAATTGTAAAA
>JACQXU010000041.1 GCA_016208545.1 Candidatus Uhrbacteria bacterium
AAAAAACGGCGTGATGGTTGTAGCAGTGCCAGCTTTCAAAGTTGGAAATGAATATCTACGACTTAATTTGGAATCATTTTTCAAAAAAATCGGATTTTCTATTTCTAAAACATTTCTTTATCATCGCGAAAACCAAATTGTCGCTAGGGAAATTTTTGTATTATCGCACTAAACTCCAACTCGAAAATGACACGTGTCTCCATCTTGCATCACATATTCTTTTCCTTCAACACGCAACTTCCCTGCTTCACGCGCGCCGGCTTCACCCAATTCAACAAAATCTTTCCAAAAAATAACTTCAGCGCGGATAAATGCTTTTTCAAAATCAGTGTGAATTGTACCTGCGGCTTGCGGAGCTTTTGTGCCGCGAGTGATCGTCCATGCGCGCGATTCTTTTTCACCAGAAGTAAAAAAAGTGATCAGATTCAAAAGCTCGTAGCATTTTGTAATTAGCCGATCAAGACCAGACTGTTCAAGTCCGAGTTCTTTCAAAAAAATCGCTTGCTCACTTTCAGGCATTTCTACAATCTCGGATTCGAGTTTGATTGAGAGAGAAAGGGAGGAAGGGTGGAAAGGGAGGAAGTGGTAAGGGGAGGAATTTTCGGAAACATTCAGCACATATAAAATTGGTTTGAGGGTGAGAAGATTCAGAGATCGCGCGATTTTCAATTCATCCTCGTTCAAAGCAACTGTGTTTGCCATTTTGCCTTGCGAGAGCGTATCAAACAAACGTGAAATAACAGATTCTTCAAGCTCAAGCTCTTTTGTTTTGCCAGATTTCATTTTTCCGCGAACAGTATCAAGTCGTTTTTCTGTTGCTGTCAAATCAGCCATTGCAAGTTCAGTTTCAATTGTCTCAACATCGCGCTGTGGATTAACCGAACCCTCAACATGGTGAACGTTTGTGTCTTCAAAAGCGCGCACAACATGAACGATCATGTCAACTTCGCGTATATTGGTCAAAAATTTGTTGCCTAAACCTTCACCTTTGTGAGCGCCTTTTACCAAACCGGCGATGTCCACAAATTCAATCGCTGTTGAGATTGTTTTTTGTGATTTACTCACACGCGAAAGTTCATGGAGCCGAGCGTCTGGAACTTCCACAACACCAATGTTTGGTTCAATCGTGCAAAACGGAAAATTCGAGCAGTCTACCTGCTTTTTTGTGAGTGTCTTAAAAAGTGTGGATTTCCCGACGTTTGGAAGTCCGACGATTCCGACTTGTAACATACGAGCCGAGTATACCTATCAGTACTGCTCTTGTGAAGAGAAACAAGTCGTGCTAATATTTCGCAGCGTGTCGCTTACTAAACACTCGACAAACCTCAAAGAACACCACTGTTGCTGTTCTGGGTTCTAAACCGGGACAAAGAACACCACAAATACGACATTTCGTCGTTGGTGTGAAGGAGGTCGCCATGTTCGAGTGTGTTGTGTCCCAAAACGCTGGTGAAGGTGGATGCCGAGCGCCGCAGTTGCCAGAGCCGATTTACTTTCCTATAATGCTTCCATTTAACAGGGGGGTGATGGTTCGTCGCAGGCGGGAAATTCGGGTATGGCACTAAGACACACGGTCTTCACTTAATCCAGCAAGCGTCACGCTGACCCGATTCCCGGGTCTTTTTCTTATAACAAAAAACACGGTTGCCTGTGTCAATAACTAATAAAAACCTTTTTTGCGCAAAAAAATTACTTTTCTGCTTCACGCAGACTTCCAATCTCTAACATCCAACCTCCAATCTCCAATTTCTAATTTCCAAACTGGTGGTGTTTGTTTGAAAAAGTTAGAACCCATTTCGAGCAGAACCCCTGACTTCGCACGCGCGGAGCGCGTGGTGACTTGAAACTGTCTCGTACGCTCCGATTGCGTGGTGATGCGAACCAATGCGCCTCGGACACGCTCGCTGACTCGCGTGTGCAAAAACCAAAAAATTTCCTTGCATTTTTCTCGCGTCTCCTCCCCCCACCCCTCCGCCGCGAAGCGGAAAAAGAAATGGAAAGGAAATTTTTGGTTTTGCTTCGCCGTTTCAGTCTCCGAAAAGAGCATCATTATTTTATCACCTTTTGATTGCTCTTTTCTCCGCCCTCACGGCGACCGAGGCGCCCTACTATCCACGTTTGGTGGCAACTCTAAACTCCGTGCCTTCGACGACGAAAGTACCAACTCATCAAAATGGAACCTCGCCATACAGAATTCTTTATGGAATGGCGAGGCGCAAAATCTATATGTGTTTGCCCCTCCCTCCCGTGCGCACACATCATCCCCGCAGTTTTGAAGAAAAATTATAAAACGGCGGGGATGGCTCCCTTATTCAAGCCAAGATTCTACCAAACTAACTTTTTTGTTTGAGCAATCAATTTCTGCTCTCACGCCTAGTGGCAAAACAAATTGAGGGTCGGTATGACCGACATCAAAATTTGCAACAATTGGCAAATTTGGTTTACCAAATTCCTTTGCAACAATAGAAATTATTTTCTCCTCTAACTGTTTCTTTTCGTCATCGGAATAATCTCTTGCACGGGAGAAAATGAATCCGCTAATTTGGTCAAAAACGCCAAGCATTCCATAATTTCTCAACACATGGTCAATGTAATTGATTGAGGGTTTTTCTTTAGAAGTTTCAAGGAAAAATATTTTTCCTTTCCAAAAATCCTGCGATGGCCAAAAGTCAGTTGCTTTCATCATTTCCAATACCTCTATGCAACCGCCAAAAAGTTCTCCTTGTACTTTGGAGTTTCCTTGAAGCCAATGCCAACCGCCATCTGTTTTTATTGGACTGGTCTTGCCAAGGTTCTCCTTGTTTGACCAGTCAAGATAGCCGTCGCAGTATTTTCCATAAGCTTTGTATTCATAGTCCTCTTTTGGTTCAAACAAAATGTCGTGAACATGAGTTTTGAAACTTTCTGGCAAATTTTCCATTTGCGAAAATCCAGCCATAATTGATGGGCCGTAAAAACTCACAAGTCCTTGCAGGTTAGCAAACACATGGAGCGTTGATGTATCAGAATAGCCCATCAATATTTTCGGATTTTTCGCAACAATATCCTTATCAACAAAAGGCAAAATTCTTACAGAATCGTCTCCGCCGATTGAGGCGAAAATGGCCTTAACTTCTGGGTCAGCGAAAACATCGTTAATATCCTTTGCGCGAACCTGTGGATTATCTCTCAAAAAACCAGCATCCATTCTCGCAGTAGGAAACTCTTTAATTTTCAAACCCCATTCCGTTAAAATCTTAAGTCCATTTTCGTATATGTGCGGGAAAACACTTGGGCCTCCCCAAGACGGCGAAACAATCGCTACAGTATCTCCTTGTTTTAATTTTGATGGTTTTTTGTTGGTCATAAATTTATTTTTCGAAAACAATTGGCACAATTTTCTTTGCTATTTCTAGTTTGTCTTTCAGAGTAATTTGCTCTTGGTAAAACTGTTGGAGTAAGGAATAAAAATCAGGGTTGATTTTTTGTATCTCCGCAAGTCGCTGTTTCGGTGCAGGTGTCCACATTTGCCGAATATCAAAAAATAATTCAGTAAGAGCAAAAATTTTGTTTGTGAGTATAAGATTTGCTGTAGTTGGATCGCTGGCAAGAATACTCTCAACATATTTTAGTTGGTCATCAGAATCAAAGCGAAACTGCCCTAGTTGGTATTCGTCAATAGGTTTTTTGCCAGCGTCCAAAACCTCTTTAATTTTGTTTTTCAATTGCTCAATCGTGCCGTCTTTGTCGTACAAAATTTTTGCTACCGACCAAAGTCCAGCCGCATCGTCTTTGTGTCCTTCCCAATAATCAAAAGCCCCTTTCCCTGTAGTATAAATAATTTCAAATGGTTGTCCGTTTCGGTGTTCAACAGTTCGGCGATAACCTTCTGTCAAAACAACTACCAAATCAACATCGCTATCTGGGCGATTATTGCCACGCGCCCAAGAGCCGAACATAATCACACCCAACACATCGGAGCGTTGTTTTAATTCTTCAAGGAATTTTTGTGTTTCTTCATTCATAAAATTATTTCACTAGCTCTTCCATTAGAACGCCTAGTGCTTTAGCAATTTTTGCGACCGTTTGTACGCTTGGCTTGACTACAACATTACTCTCAATTTTTGTAAGGGTAGTATGCTTTACGCCGGATTTTCTAACCAAATCGTCTTGGGTCAAGCCAAGCTTATTGCGCACCCTTTTGATATTTTCTCCAATTGTCATAGTTTCAATACTTTGATATCATTATTTGTGTTATACTGATTACAATACTTATGATAGCAAAATTATTTAATTCTTTCAATTCCGAAAAGAAAAGCCCGCTTTTGGCCTTCATAAAGTTTGAG
>JACQXU010000042.1 GCA_016208545.1 Candidatus Uhrbacteria bacterium
ATTTGACATCTGACATATGTCTACCCCAATAATTTTTAAAAAAATTCAAACAACGCATCGTGCGCACGAACAAGTTCGTCGCGAAGTTATAGCCGCAGCAAACGAAGCAATCAGCAAAAGCAAACGCGCAATTTTTGCTCTTCATCGCGATGACAAAAATTCAGCGCAGACTTTTCTAAAAGAGGCCGAAGTTCTGTTCACTAAATGCGAAAATAAATTTAAAAATATACAGAGTTTGAAATTTGAAGGAGCTTACCGCGCCGCACTTGAGGAATATGCTGAAGCGCTTTTATTTGAACAATATCTTTCAACAGGAAAAATTGGCGCGATCAACGCGCGAGCAATGGATCCGCTTGTTTATCTTTCCGGACTTTCCGACACGACAGGAGAAATAGTTCGTTACACACTTCGCAGTATTACTCACGGCAAAACAAATCGAGTTATTCAGGCACGCGACACAGTTGAAATGATAATTGAATTTATGCTCGACCTTGACGCAACAGGCTACTTGCGCACAAAATTTGATCAAGCAAAAGGAAATCTAAAACGTTTGGACGACATGCTTTATGATCTTTCAATTCGGAAATCCTTGGATGTTTGAGAGAGATGAAATTGATCTTCTCGAAGAAGAAATAGATGATATTTATTTACAGCACGAACCATCTGGTCGAAGCTCTGTTTTGAAAATGGAAACCAGAGTTCTTCAAGAGCAATTTGAAATCGAGACAGAAGCTGAAGCGGAATTGGCAATGAAAATCGGTCCTGCGTATTTGCTTATGGAAATTATGCCGGAAACTCAAAAACAGCCAGAGCAAAAAGAATCATTGAAAGAGATTCTGCGAGCTCACGCTGTCCGAGACCCTTTGTACGAACACGTTTTTCTTTGGTCGCGACACGTTTCGGACTTTGCTCGTGAGAGTTACGAAAATTTAGTCGAACAAAAAGAAGATGCTTTTCGAGCGTATGTGAATGTAAAAATGATTCCAATAAAATTAGTTGGCGTTCATTCTGGATTTTCTCGTCAAGATTCAGTTGCGCGTCAGATCGCACAAAAAGATCGGCATTTGTGTTTAACTTATTTTGCGATCACACTTCGTTCGCTTCAAAATTTTGCATTGGTTGGAAACGAAACAGCGATGATACTTTTTAAGGAGGGCGAAATTCTGCAAAAGTTAGTTAAAAACGAAAGGATATGACTCGTCCTCGAGTAACCGCAATAATTCCAGCTTATAACGAAGAGAAAACGATCGGAAATGTTGTTCGTCCGCTTGTTAGTTCGCAGATTATTGATGAAGTTTTTGTTATTTCCG
This sequence comes from Candidatus Uhrbacteria bacterium, assembly GCA_016208545.1. Classification (GTDB taxonomy): domain Bacteria; phylum Patescibacteriota; class Patescibacteriia; order UBA9934; family GWF2-40-263; genus JACQXU01. The sequence continues at coordinate 1,311 of JACQXU010000042.1, forward strand.
ACGGCTCAACAGACAAAACAAAAGAATTTGCTGAACAAGCCGGAGCTCAAGTTCATGAATTACCGAAAACTGGAGGAAAAGGCGAGGCAATGTTACACGCTGTTGCACACACAGACTCGCCGATTATTGTTTTTTTCGATGCTGACTTGATTGGACTAACAGAAGAACATATTGAACGGCTATTGCTTCCGGTAATAAACGGTGGAATCGTGATGAACGTTGGGATTCGCGATCGCGGAAAATTTTTGTCTTCGCTTTCGCGGCATTTACCTTTAATTTCCGGAGAACGCGCGATGTTGCGGAGAATATTTGAAAATGTCCCTCCGGAATTTATGCGAGGATTTATGGTTGAAACTTCACTCAATTATTATTGCCGATCGCATCATTTGCGATATGGTTCTGTTGAAATGCCAGGTCTGACTTTTCGTAGAAAATATCAAAAAGTCATTTGGCCTTTGGCTGTGGTACAATATATTCGAATGTTTTGGCAGGTTGGTGTTGCGATGCTTGCAGTTAGGCTTGCAAGAATGTTTGGGAAATTTTAACCCATTTCTCCCTTACCACTTACTCCCTTTCTCCCTATGTCTTTAGATCTCTCCTCAATTTCAAATTTTCAAGACGCCATGGTGACTGTCATGGGTTTGGGCAGATTCAAACAGGGAAGCGGAGTCGGCGCCGCAAAATGGCTGATGCGTCACGGCGCGCAAATTGTCATCACAGATTTAAAAACCGAGGCAGAACTCAAAGAGTCTGTTGAAGAAATTACAAAGTGGTACACGCAATATCGAAAAGAATTTAAAGATCGTCCGATCTATTCTCCTGTTTTTGTTTTGGGAGAACATCATGAGGACGATTTCACAAATGTGGATTTGGTTGTGCAAAATCCAGGAGTTGCGCGAGAATCAGAGTTTGTTCAACTTGCAAAGCAAAATAACATTCACGTTGAAAGCGACATTTCGCTTTTTTTTCGTTACTGCCCATTTCCGATTTACAGCGTGACAGGCACTCGCGGAAAATCAACAACAACAGCTTTGCTCGGTGAAATGTTGCGCGCGATTCATCCAAAAACAGTTGTCGCCGGAAACATTACTCGTTCGCCGCTTGAGGATTTAGATTGGTTGCTTGAAGAAAAATCTCCAGTTCCGATTGTTCTTGAATTATCATCTTGGCTTCTTGAAAGCATTGAAGGGCTCGGGATCGGCCCGCAAATCGCGTTGCTCACAAACGCATATCAAGATCATTTGGATCGTTACGATTCATTTGAACATTATCTTTGGGCAAAGGAAATTATTTTTAAAGAACAAAAACCAGATCAAATTGCGATTTTGAATGCTGATCAAGAACTCATGGGAGATATTGCTTTAAAAATTCCGTCTAAAAAAATTTATTGGTTTTCATCAAAGCCGCTTTCAATTGAAAAAAATGGAGTGTATCGCGACGGAGATTCTTTACTGCGCAAGATTGAAAAAGAGCCGATTGAATTTGGTCATGTGCATGATGTAAAAATTCTTGGCGACCACAATATCATGAATGCGCTTGGAGCGTCTCTGGTCGCGTATTTTGCAGGAGTGTCAGACGAGAATATTCATCAAACTTTAAAAATTTTTGCTGGACTTCCAGGACGACAGCAAATTGTTGCTGAAATCGAAGGTGTTGTTTACGTCAACGACACAACAGCGACTTCGCCTGATGGCACAATCGCCGCGCTAAAACGTTTTGGAAACGGCGGAAATATAATTTTGATCGCTGGAGGCGCGTCAAAAGGTTTGGCGATTGACGATCTCGCAAAAGAAATTCGCGAGCAATGCAAATACGTTGTTTTGTTTGAAGGGACAGCGCTCGAACAATTTGTGGGAGCGATTGGCGAAAGTGTACTAATGGCAAAGGCAAATTCAATGCAAATGGCGATTGACGCGGCACGAAAAGAAGCAAAACTCGGCGATGTGATTTTGCTTTCCCCAGGAACAGCAAGTTTTGGAGTTTTTAAGAATGAATTTGATCGCGGCGATCAGTTTAACGCGACAGTTGAAAAGTTGAAAAACGATTCAAACTTTGATAAAATCTAGCATATGAACGAAGACAAAATTATATTAAAACTGATTGAACACGACGAGCAATTTCAGAAAATTGAAGACGATTTAAGTAGAGTGGTAACTAAAGAAGAATTTACTATTGCTTCACATAAATTAGCATACGGAGGTTTAAAAGTTTTACGTATACTTAAAACTATAATCAAATTTTTTATTCCTAAATGTGTCATCAAGTCATATCATTTTTTATTTGCGCACATTGCTGATTTTGTTTATAGACATCCTTCCAAACAATTAACAGTGATTGGAGTGACTGGGACAAACGGAAAATCCACGACAGTGCAATTCATCGGCCGTATTTTGGAACACGTTGGAGAACGAGTCGGATGGACATCAACAGTTGGATTCAAAATTGCCGAAAATGAATGGATAAACGACAAAAAAATGACAATGCTCGGACGTTTTCAAACTCAAAAAATGTTGCGACAAATGGTTCGCGCCAAATGTCTCTTTGCAGTAATTGAAACTTCGTCGCAAGGAATAGCGCAGTATCGCCATGTTGGAATCAAATATGACATCGCAGTTTTTACAAATCTTACTCCAGAACACATTGAAGCTCACGGCGGTTTTGAAAAATACAAACAGGCAAAAGGAAAATTGTTTGAAAATGTCGCGCGCGCGAAGGTGATAAATTTAATGGACGAACACGCTGAATTTTTTTTAGCTTCTCCCGCTGGAGAGCCGTGGGGATTTGGATATGAAGAAAAAAAGGGAGGAAGGGAGGAAGTGGTAAGGGATGAAGGAAAGAAAAAACCAGTTAGAACAATATGGGCGGAGAACGTTCACTTTGGAAAAACTGGATCCAAGTTTGAAATTCATGGCGTTGAGTTTGAATTAAAACCAATCGGCCGTTTTTATTTTGAAAATGCGCTTGCCACAATCACAACTTGCCGAGCTCTCGGATTTTCGCTTGAGCAAATCCGCGATGCAGTTTCACATCTTGAAACAATTCCAGGACGCTTGGAAGTCATTGATGAAGGCCAGCCGTTTACAGTCGTAGTTGATTACGCACCAGAACCTGCCGCACTTTCCGCAAGTTACGAAGCGTTGTCTCTGATCGGTTATCACAGACTAATTCACGTTCTTGGATCAACAGGCGGCGGACGCGATGTTGCGCGTCGAACAATTTTGGGACAAATGGCCGCAAAGCAAGCTGATATTGTGATCGTCACAAACGAAGATCCATATGACGATGATCCAATGGAAATCATAAATAACATTGCCGATTCCGCAATTGAATCCGGAAAAGAAGATAATGTAAACTTATTTCGTATTCTTGATCGAGAGGAAGCCATAAACAAAGCGATAGCTGTTGCGCAACCAGGAGATTTGGTTTTGCTGACCGGCAAAGGAAATGAACCAGTTATGGCTGTTGCTGGAGGAAAAAAAATTCCATGGGATGATCGTGTAGCGGTAAGAAGAGCAATACATGAAATAGAATGACTAATGTCTAATGCCAAATGACCAATTCGACATTTTATCATTGGACATTTATTTTCCGGCCTAAAGGCCGGATCCGCCTACGGCGGAGATATTCGTCATTGAACATTTGACATTTTTTATGAAATACAGTGGATTTACACTAAAACCTCACGAAGAAGTGCTTGAAATCATTCACACATCGCTTATTCCGAGCGCTCCGCGTTTTATTTTGTTTATAATCTGGCTTCTAATTCCATTCTTTTTTTTGTTTCCATTGTTTCGTGAAGGTGTTGGTGGCGCTTTAGTTTTTTTCGGCCTGCTTATTTCTGGAATGATTTTATTTTTTCGTCAGTACACACGTTGGTCAGGAACCGTTTTGATTCTCACTGACAAACGAGTTGTTGATATTGAACAACGCGGTTTTTTTGATAGAGTTGTGACAGAAGCGACGTACGAACAAATTGACGAAGCAAGTTATCGCATTAAAGGTTTTTTGGCGACGGTTTTTCGATACGGCACAATAAGGCTTTTGTTAAATGGATCCAGCGCGGACATTGAGTTTGCGAGAATTTTTCGTCCGTCGCGTGTTCATAATTTAATTAACGATCTTCGAGAAGAAAATCGAGTTATGATGTGATGTACGTATGTCACACAATAAATCATTTATCGCACGGCTAATTCGATGGCGATTTCTCATTGTCGTCAATGTTGTGATAATTATTTTTATTGGCTTAACATTCGGCAGAGAATTTTTTCGAGCGCGAGAAATTCAATCTGAAATTAAAAAATTACAAACTCAAGCTGGCACGCTTGCCGCGCGCAATGTTGCGCTAAGCGAACTTCAAACTGCCATTCAAACAGAATCATTTATCGAACGCGAGGCTCGTTTGAAATTGGGAATGAAAAAACCAGGAGAAGAAGTTGTGGTGATTCAGGAATGGAAGGGCCAAGAGGGCCCAGAGGGCCAAGAGGATAAGACAGATCCGTTGGATCTTGTTATTGATGATCAATCTGGACAAACGCGCATTGCTAATTCTACAAAATGGTGGTATTTTTTCTTTGATAAAGGGAAGTTAAAAGTAGGAGAGTAGTTATTAAGAATACACTATGCAGGTTGAAAAAACAGATCCAGCAACTATTGATCCGTTTCCAACCCATTCTATTTCAGAAACAAAATCGCGGCGGCCTTTTTTTGTTTTCATTTCCATTTTAGGATTGTTAGTTATTTTAACCTTGCTCGTGTATCGTCTTCCGATCACAAATCCATTTGTTCGATCTGTTGCATTTGTAATTCCGTATCCGGCCGCGATGGTTGACGGTTCATTTATCACAATGAAAACATACATTATTGAACGCGAGGCTTTGACGCAATACCTGAAAACTACCGGACTTGAGGAAACTCCGTCAGACGATGAACTTCAACAAATGATTTTACAAGCGCTTGTCAACAAAACAGCAATTCGAATTCTTGCAAATGGTAATAATGTGAAGATTGATCAAAAAATGGTTGATAGTTATTATCAAGATGTTGTTGAAAATGAAGAGAGTGAAGACGCGTTTGCAAAAGAGCTTTCCGAAACGTTTGGCTGGAGCAAGGCGGATTTCAAAAAGAGAATTATCGAATCAATTGTACTTGCTTTGCAGATGAGTGACTTTGTTTCAAAAAATGAAACTTTGCAGGCTCCGGCTCGTGAACGAATTGAAAAGGCGTATGCGCGTTTGAAATCAGGAGAAGATTTTGTCACAGTCGCAAATGAAGTTCACTCTGAAGACAACGCTCCTTATGAAAGTGATTTGGGTTATCAAAATGTTGCTGATCTGCCGGAAGAATGGTCGGCCGCGAAAGATCTTCCTGTTGGAGGTTTGTCTAATATTATCGAGTTCGATGAAGGGTATGCCGTTTTTACTGTAACGGATCGAATCGAGGCCGCGGAAGATTCACAAGTTCAATTGCTAGCAATCATTGTTCCCAAAAAAACACTTGAGGATTTGGTTGAAGAATATTTGTCTCAAACAAAGGTTCGCTATTTCGTGGATTGACACGAGTTTCTGGTCGTGGTATTCTTTTTCGTCCATCTGGTGATGGAAAAGGGGCAAGAGATGAACTGGAGAATCGTGCTTACGGCCGTTCTGGTGCTCTCGAGTTTCAAGTGTGCACACACGCTGGAAGTTTCAGAAGAAGGGTTGGTTGGCATCGTGACGCCTGCCGATTCTGCGTTCTGGTGCGGTGATCACTGTGTTGTGTTCAGCGGATGTGAACCGTTCCATGTCTGCCTCTGTTCCGATGAGTATCGAGGAATGGAAAACACCAAGTCGATGTTAGAGAAGACGAGCTATCTTTGGTACGACATGCAGGCAATCCTTCATATCAGGATCACTCAAGATGATATCATTGGACGTGATTTCGATATCAGGATCGTTAACAGTACGTTCAATGACGTACATCGTATCTGCGGAGTTTTTCCGCGCCAACCTGCCAAATCGAGTCCAAGTGGCAGTATCTGATCTCTCTTCTTTTCCGGTGCTCTGTCACCGGTTTTTTGTTTCACCCAACACTTTCTTACCATTGAAAAATTTCACTAAGTGAACAAAATTTACTTAGTGAGATTTTTTGGAGCCGATGATCGGATTCGAACCGATGACCCACGCTTTACGAAAGCGTTGCTCTGCCAGCTGAGCTACATCGGCAAAACTTTCAAAATCAGCGAGCCTTTGGCTTACGCTGTGGGCGACATCTCATCGTACATTTGTGTACGTTTCGACGTCGTCCTCGCGTTGCACCAAAATCTCATCTGATTTTTAAAGTTTTGCACACGACCTCGAAAATCAGATAATCATTCTGGAGCGGGTGAGGGGAATATGTACTTCGGCCATATTGCGTTCGCTCGCTCGGGATAGTCTGAACCTTCGGTTCATCCTCTCCTCTCGCTCGTTCACGCATCGAACCCGCGTCTCAAGCTTGCCCAGTAGTACAACTTCTATGGAGTATATTTACAACAAGGTGCGAACCGATTTTTTGGAAAATTCCTGACCGCATTTCGCTCCGGCGGGGCGGGAAGGAAAGGGGGTTGGGGGGAAAGGAATTCCCGCCCCGCCTCCGCGAAAACCGAGCCGCGCTTTTATGTTTCCTTAATCTAAAAAGTTCAATGAGCGAAGATAAAATAAATACAACTTGTAAAATTGAGAAAACAAGATTTTTAATGCTGATACTATAAATCAAAAGAGATACGCCACCAGCCGCAAACAAAAAATCTTGTTTTCTCTCATTCTTTATCCAAACTGCGATGGAAATAATAACTAAACCTATGATCCCGAAAATTATAGACATGATGAGGAAAAATTATTTCTTTTCAGGAGCAACTATGAAACCACCATTCCACCAACATTCTTGTGCTTTCTTCTGGTCATCAACAAGGGCCATTTCTTCGGGCGATAACTTTTCGCCAGCTTTAATTTTTTTCCACAGGTCGGCGACAGTCGTGCCTTCTGGTATTCCTTCGCTTGCGAACCGACCGATAA
>JACQXU010000048.1 GCA_016208545.1 Candidatus Uhrbacteria bacterium
AGTGAAAAACAAGCCAGTCACAATTTTAATGGGTTATTGAGTACGATTTTGGAATGTGATGTCTATCATATCATACTTTATGTCACTTTCACATTTTGTCTTCCAACGAGTGATGTAATTTCATCTACTAACGAATCAGAAATCAAAACAGAATAATCAGTTTCAATTTGCCGAACACGGCCGCCTGATTCAACCAACAAACAAACCGATGTCGAACCCGGAGAGTGTTGCAACAAATTTCTCAATTGAGACACCAGTTCTGGAGTTGGTTTGCCTTGAAGCGCTATCGAAAGCGTTCCGGATTGTAAAGGAGGCTCTTTCACGATTTCATTTGTCGGTTCCACCCATTGATTTTCAGAAAGCATTTTCTCGAGTTTCAAAAGTTGAGAATCGTTATAAACAATTAAACTATTTGCGAGCAAACTCATTTCTCCGTTTCTGCGAGAAACTTTTGCGCTAACGAGCATGAGCTTATCAACTTGCAAATTTTCCTTTGCTTTTTCATAAACTTCCGGAAATAAAACTAATTCTATCGCGCCTGTTGTGTCTTCGATTCCGACAAATGCCATTTGATCGCCTTTTTTGGTAACTATTTCCTTGATAGAAGTCACAATGCCTGCACATTTAACAACGCGATTATTTATTTGCTCTTTCATTTTTCCACATTGCACAAGAAATTTTCCAAAAACATTTGCGCTTTGTTCAAATGGATGAGCGCTTAGATAAAGACCAAGCAATTCTTTCTCCCACGAAAGAATTTCATGCATTTCTGCTGATGGTGTTTCGCGCAAAACAATCGCGGAGTCCATTACGGCAGGCGAGAATGAAAATAAACTTTGCTGATTGGAAGATTTTTCTTTTTGAATAGTTTTGTTGTGCATTAAAATTCGATCAACATTTTCAAGGAGCTGACGACGTTCGCCAAAACGATCCAGAGCGCCGGATTTTATCAAAGCCTCAAGCGATTTTTTGTTAAACGCGTGATGTGAAACCCGACCTGCAAAATCGGACAAATCTTTGAACGGTCCATTCTTTTTTCTCTCCGCAATTATCGCATCAACAACTTCCTCTCCCAAATTTTTGACAACAAGCAAACCAAAACGAATTTGAGTGTCGTTCATGAAAGTAAAATCCTTCCGCGATTCATTTATGTCAGGAGGCAAAACAGCAATTCCGAGACGTTTGCATTCATGAACTGCTTCTGCGATTTTTTCCAAGTCCCCAACTTCGGCAGTCATAAGAGCCGTCATGTATTCGGCTGGAAAATTCGCTTTCATGTACGCTGTTTGATACGCGACCATTCCATAACTTGCGGCATGGCTCTTATTAAATCCATATGCGGCGAACGGTTCGATAAGTTTCCAAAGTTGTCGAGCTTTGTCGTCAGAAAGTCCGTGCGCAACAAATCCCTCAAGCAATTTTATTTTTTGCATTGCCATTTCAGCTGGAATTTTTTTGCCCATTGCTTTGCGCAACTTGTCAGCTTCGAGCCAGGAATATCCTGCCAGATGAATGGCTGTGAGCATGACGTCGTCCTGATAAACCAAAAGACCGTACGACTTTTTCAAAATCGGTTCCATGCGAGGATCAAGAAATGAAATAAGCGACGCGTCGTGTTTGCGTTTTATATATTCCGGAATTGATTCAATTGGACCAGGACGATAAAGCGCAACCATTGCCATTAAATCTTCCACTCGTTCAGGTTTCAAATCCGTAAGATATTTTGTCATCCCTTCTCCATTCAACTGAAACACACCCATTGTGTGACCTTTTGCGAGAAGATTAAAAGTTTTTTTATTATTGATCGGAATGCGCTCAATATCAATTTCAATTCCTTTCAATTTTTTAACAAGCGCGATCGCGTCTCCCAAAATCGATAAATTTCGGATTCCGAGAAAATCTATTTTTACCAAACCTGCTGTTTCAACAGCGTGCATTTCATATTGTGTGATTATTTTTCCTTCGCGAGTGTCAATTTGAAGAGGAGTAAAATTTGTAAGATCAGTCGGCGCGATAACTGTTCCAGCGGCGTGAATTGAAACATGACGGCTACAACCTTCAATTTGTTTCGCAAGATCAATAATGCGACGAACGTTTGCGTCTGTGTCGAATTTCTTTTTGAGATCTGGAGATTCATTAAGCGCACGAGTCAAAGTCATTGGAAAACCTTGCGAACCCATCGGAACTAGTTTTGCAATTTCATCAACCATTGAATATGAAAATCCGAGCGCGCGTCCAACATCGCGAACAGAACCGCGCGCGAGCATCGTTCCAAACGTACAAATCTGCGCGACTTTTTCTTGGCCGTATTTTCCACGAACGTAATCCAAAACTTCGTCGCGTCGGTTATCAGCAAAATCCGCATCAATATCCGGCGCTGACGGACGTTCTGGATTCAAAAAACGTTCAAACGGCAATTCGTAAGTTAAAGGATTGATGGATGAAATTCCAATTCCATAACTCACAAGCGAGCCTGCGGCAGAACCGCGCGTGGTTGTTGCGATTCCATTCGCGCGCGACCAGTTGATAAAATCAGAAACAATCAAAAAGTAAGGACAGAAACCTTTTTTATCAATAATCTCAAGTTCATACGCAAGACGTTTTTTCATAACGTCCGTTAGCGCGCCTTCTTTTTCTTCAAGTTGCTTTTCTGCGCGCTGTGTTAAAACTTGTCTGAATGTTTGTCCTTCTGGAATTTCGTATTTAGGGAAATTCCATTTTCCAAGTTCAAGTTCAAGCTGACAGCGATCAGCAATTCGGCGCGTGTTTTCAATCGCCTCTGGAACATCTGAAAAACGTTCCTCCATACACTCTTTACTAACCATTGACGCGTCATAATCATACGGATTGATTCTTTCAAAGTGTTCAAGTGTTTTTCCTCCTTTGATACAATTCAAAATTTTCCAAGCTTCGGCATCTTGCGGTTTGATATAAAAAGTATTTTTCGTTGCCACAATCGGAACATTCATTTTTTTTCCAAGTTCAATCAGTTGAAAGTTTGCGCTTTCTTGTTCTGCAATTTCTGGACGATCAACGAGTTCAAGAAAAAAATTTCGTTCACCAAATATCTCGACGTACTCTGAAATAAGCTGTTTATCAATTTCTGATGAAAGCGCAATCAATCCTTTTGAATGCTGACGCAAAACTTCCAAATCAATTCTTGGTTTGTAATAAAAGCCTTCGATAAATCCGATCGAGGAAAGAATAATCAAATTACGATATCCTTCTTCATTTTGTGCAAGGCAAACAAGACGAGAAGGTTTTGTGTCAATGTGCGCGCGTTTTAAATGACGTCCTTCGCGCGAAAGATAAAAATCAACCCCGATGATTGGTTTAATTCCGGCTTCTTTTGCTTTTTGATAAAACTCCATTGCGCCGTACATTGCGCCGTTGTCAGTAAGCGCCACAGAATCCATACCACAATTTTTGACATGAGAAATAATCTCTTTGATTTTCGGAAGAGCCTCGAGAAGAGAATAATGTGAATGGGTATGAAGGTGGACGAAGGAGGACATAAAAGAACCGAGAGGTCTGAAAAGTCGGAAAGGTCTGAAAGGTTGGAAAAGGCCGAAAGGTCGGAAAGGAAGACAGAATGAGGTTACCATTTTCAACCTGAGGAATCAAAAAACGCAGGTTTAAGCCCGCGCCTATAACGTAACGCAGGCTAAAGCCTGCGGCTACCAATTTATTTTCTGCTCTTTTTCGTCTTTTCCAACCGTTTTTCAACCAGATACTCCACTCCTTTTGCCGCAAGCCCCACAACAGTTCCAAGAGATGAAGTTGCGGTCTCAAACTTTGCCTGAATACCGGAAAGCGCTGATTCAACTTTGTGCATTACTTCCCTTCCTTCATTCATTGTGTCATTTACATTTCGCAACATTGATGCCATCTGCCACAAAAGCCAAAAAATCGCGGCCGTGAGCCAAAGCGCGCAGAAAGCAAGAACGATGTAAAGTATATCAAGTGGCGAAAACATAGTTTGCTTAACATCTGACATTTGTTAAAAAAATATTATGATCTAAGTATAGCATTAAATTCTTCTTTCAGCACACGGCGGATTTTTTCAACTTCATTATCAACTTCTTTTGATTCAAGTGTTCGTTCATTAGACCGAAATGACAAATGAATCGCGAGAGATTTTTTTCCTTCGTCAACACCTTTGCCTCGATAAACATCAAACAATTCAATTTGTTCAAGAAGTGTTGAAATTTTTCCTAACTTCTCTTCGATCATTTTGTATTCAATCTTTTCATCAAGAACAAACGCGAGATCACGTTTCACTTCTGGAAATTGTGGAATCGGTTTGAATGATTTAACCGATGTGTATTTCGAAAAAAAATCTTGCTCACGAATGTCAATCAAAACGCAAGCAGAATCCAAACCAAAATTTTTTACGAACATGTCGCTAACTTGCCCAATTTCGCCAACATAATTTTTACCTATAGAAATTCCTGCAAGACGGCCATCGTGATAATGCGCGATGTAGTCAGCCGGATCGCGTGAACGTTCGAGTGACCAGTCGTTGATTCCTAGTTCTCGCATCAAACGCGCAAGCGCTCCTTTTGAGCGCAAAAATAATTCACGTCCATCTTTTCCATAGCAAGCCATCACTAGATTCAGTGGTTCGTCTGGGAGATCGCCTTTTTTTGGAATGTAAACTGGAGCGATTTCAAACAAATCTGCTTCTGGAAAACGATGCTGATTTTGTTCAACTGTTGTAAGCATGCTTGGAACAAGAGAAGGACGCATGAATTCAAATTCACTGCTAAGTGGATTACGCAAAACAATCGCGTCTTCTTTTTTTATTCCGTATTCAGTGAGCTGTTTTTCGGAAAAAAATGAATATGAATATACTTCTGTAAAACCAGCGCCTTTCAAAATTTCTCTTGTTCGACGCTGAAACTTTATCGCTTGATCTTCTTGAATTAATTGAATTTCACCAGACGGAAAAATAGAAGGAAAATTTTCATACCCATGCACGCGAGCGATCTCTTCAACAAAGTCAACAGGAGCTTCAATATCGTGATCGCGCCAATAAGGAACAGTAACAGAGAAAGTCATGGAGTCGTGGAGTCGTGGAGTCGTGGAGTCATTCTGATTCACAACAAACCCGAGTCGCTCCAAAATCTCAATCATCTTTTTGTCTTCCATTTCAATTCCCATAAGTTTCCTAGCTTTCTGCGTATCAAAAGGAAATACGCGTGGTTCGTAAGACTTTGCTTGTTCTGTAATGATTAATGAAGCAACACGTCCTCCTGTCAATTCCGTGATGAGTTCGACAGCTCGCGCAATAGCTGGTTCTATCGATTCTGTTGAAAGACCTTTTTCAAACAATAACTGCGAATCAGAATACAAATTCAAAGCGCGCGCTGTGCGTCGAACAGAAACAGGATCAAACGTCGCGCTCTCAATCAAAACACGCGTTGTGTTTTCTGTTGTTGCTGTTTCTTCTCCACCCATTACTCCAGCAACTGCGATTGGTTTTTTCACATCTGCAATCACGAGCATATCGTGACTAAATTCATAAGTTTTTCCATCAAGCGCTTTCATCTTCTCACCTTTTTTTGCTTTGCGAACAATAATTTTTTCACCATCAAGTTTGTCAGCGTCAAACGCATGAAGCGGCTGACCGTATTCGTGCAAAACGTAATTTGTGATATCAACAACATTATTTATCGGGCGATGTCCGGCGAGCAGTAAACGTTTTTGCAACCACCATGGCGACGGCCCGACTTTAACGTTCTCAATCAAAATTGCAGAATACTTCGGACAAAATTCTGGCTCTTTCACTTCAATCCAACCACGGCTAAAGCCGTGGGCTACTTCTTTTCCTCCTTTCAGACTTTTCAGACCTTTCAGACCTTTTCCCGTCACAACCGCTCCTTCCCTCGCCTGCCCGATAATACTCATGCAATCAACACGATTACTCGTCACTTCAATATCAAAAATAGTGTCGTCAAGTTCAAGCGCTTTCGCAATTGACGTTCCGGGTTTTGCAGAAGTAAGTTCTGTTATATCCCAAATCTCATGATATCCATGTGGCAATTTTTCAAAACCGATTTCCTCAACAGCGCAAATCATTCCAAAACTTTCAACTCCGCGAATTTTTGTTTTTGCAAGTTCAACCAAATCCCCTTCTCCATGCCATTTAACTTTTGCTCCAGGGAGTCCTACAACAACTCGTTGTCCTTCTGATAAATTAACCCCGCCGCAAATTATTTCCACTGTTTCTTTTCCAATATCCGTTTCAGCGATTTTTAATTTATCAGCGTTTGGATGCGGTTTCACTTTTTTTACAAACCCAACAACCATTTTTTCAAAACGTTCAGAAAGACGATCAATTCGTTCAACAGAATTTCCGACAGCAGTTGTTTCCTTCGCAAATTTTTCCGGCGAAAAATCGGTGTCGAGATATTCTTTAATCCAATTGTAGGAAATGAGAATGTTCATAATTTAAAACTGCTTCACAAATCTCAAATCATTTTTATACAGCACACGAATGTCATCGATTTTAATTCCTTCGCGCATCATGAGAGTTCGTTCAACACCCCAACCAAAAGCGAATCCGGAATATACTTCAGGATCAAGTCCGCCAGCTTTAATTACATTTGGATGAACCATTCCAGCGCCGCCAAGTTCAAGCCAACCACCTTTGCATAAACGACAATTTCCATTTTCATTTCCACCGCAAACTTCACATGTTATATCAACTTCGAAACTCGGTTCTGTAAAACGAAAATGATGCGGGCGCAAGCGCGTGAGTCTGTCTGGTCCAAAAAACGTCTTTGCAAAATAATCCAGGATTCCTTTTAAGTGAATAACCGAGATATTCTTATCAATCATCAATCCTTCAAACTGATGAAACATAGGAAGATGTTTAATATCAATTTGACGACGATATGTTCGATTTATATTTATAATACGAATCGGCGGCTTTGTTGTTTCCATCACGCGAACTTGAGAATTTGATGTATGAGGCGTAAGAACAATTTTACCTTTTTTCCCTTCTGGTAAATCAACAAAAAAAGTTTCCCAATCATCGCGAGCCGGATGATCTTTTGGCATGTTAAGCGACTCAAAAACATAATAATCCCAATCAATTTCTGGGGCGCGCACTGAAGTAAAACCAACGCGCGCGAAAATGTCAGTGATCTCCGAAATCGCTTGAGTTGTTGGATGTAAATGTCCTTCTTCCGAAAATTTCCCCGGCTCTGTTACGTCAATCCATTCTTGCACGAGACGAAAACCAGGATGTCTCATATCAAGTTCCGTTTCTTTTTGTCCGTAAGCGGTTTCAAGCGCGTCTTTTACTTCGTTTGCGAGTTTGCCGATTGCTCTTCGCTCTTCATCCGCAAGAGTTACGACATCTTTGAGAAGAGTTTTAAATTTTCCTTTGCGTCCCAAAAACTCATTTTTCACCTCCTCAAGCGCAACACGATCTTTAACATCGCGCAAAATTTTTTCAAAATCTTTTTTTAGTTGCTCCAATTTTGCTTTCATATAATTTTTGCCATTGCGAAGGAGCGCCAGCTACCGAAGCAATCTCTTTGCTTAGATTGCTTCGTCGTCACTGCGTTCCTCCTAGTAATGACACGGACTAAATGAATGATTTTATCGCTCCTAATATCTCATCTCCAAAATTTACAAAATCTTTATAAGTTACAAGAACGACAAGAACCATAAGTAATAAAAATCCAAAATTGTGAACTGCGGTTTCTATTTTTACATTCACATTTTTTCCTCGGAACTTTTCGATGACCAAAAAAAGCAAACGTCCGCCGTCAAGCGCTGGAAATGGAAGAACATTTATAACAGCAAGGTTGATAGACAACAGCGCAGTAAATTGCAAAAGATGAATGAGCCCAAGCGCCGCGACTTGTCCTGTCAAAACCGCGATCCCGACTGGTCCTGAAAGATCAACTCCAACTCCTTGTCCCGAAATCAAATTTGCGATTATTCCAATGAACGCCGCTACAATCGCGAACGTCAATTCGCCAGTTGTGAGAATTCCTTGCCAAATTGACTGAAAGAAAGGATACGACACAAAACCAGTTAATTCAAATCCAAGTCCGATACCGATAATTTCCGTGCCTTCAAGCGGCTCTGAAGTTAAAACGAATGTTTTGTACGACTCGTCTTTTGATTGTGTTACAAGTTCAATTCCGCTTAAACCTTTTTCTGAAATATGGTCTCTTGCGTCTTGTGCTAAATCGAATACGCGTCCGTCAATTGAAACTATATTGTCACCTTCGTTTACTCCTGCTTCTTTTGCGGGAGATTTTTCTAAAACAGTCATTATTGTGAGTTTTGATTCTTCAACACGAGCGGATTTTGGCAAATTTTCATCAACGATGCTTGGCAAACCAACCATAAATCCAATTGACAAAAAAATTGCGGCGAGCACGAGATTCATTGCAACTCCAGCGATGAGAACCGAAAATCTCTGCCAAATTTTTTTTGAAGCAAAACTGTCTGAATCTTCTTTGTGATCGCCGGATTCGCCTTTTATTCTCACAAATCCTCCAAGCGGAATCCAGTTGATGGAATAGACTGTGTCGCCTTTTTTTATTCCGAATAATTTTGGTGGAAACCCAAATCCAAATTCTTCAACTTTCATTCCAGTTTTTTTCGCAACCAAAAAATGCCCGAGCTCGTGAACGAAAACGAGCAAAGATAAGACGATGATAAACAATAAAATGGTTCCCATAATGTGGTTAATGGTACAGCGCAACAGACGAGTTTACAAATCAACTTATAGCTCAAGATCGATTGTTTTTATTTCGCGTTCATCGCTCTGCGGAAGCCTGTGCCAAACAGTCAATTGAAAAGTTGCGTCATCGATCCAATGACTTTTTTCTA
Source organism: Candidatus Uhrbacteria bacterium (assembly GCA_016208545.1). GTDB lineage: Bacteria > Patescibacteriota > Patescibacteriia > UBA9934 > GWF2-40-263 > JACQXU01. Next base: position 8,860 of record JACQXU010000048.1, read on the forward strand.
CGTCTGGCCACCAATAATAATCAGAATCCGAATCGCTACGAGAAATTTGATCCGTAACAGAAATCAGTTTCTTTTTTTCCAAATCGTATCCTTTGACGATTTCATCTGGACATCCTTCCACACACGGGACCTCAATCATGTATTTTGTCGCGCTTAGATTGAACATGAGTTGATCAAGATTAATCACTCCCCACACAAGAGGAATTTCCCCTACTCGCTCGCCTGATTTGAGATCAAACAAAAAGGCCGGGCCAGAAAATGTATCAATACACATTCCAACGTAATCACATCCGCTTGGTTCAAAAACAACAATCAATTTTGAACTGTTTGGAAACATTCGTACTGAACGCAACAAATTTCTTGAGGCAACACCCGTATGGTCAGATTCGCCGAGATAAAGATTGGTCGCTCCGTGCGAACTCACAACAACCAAACGAGTCCATTCAGGAATTCCACACCATGCCGTGCTTAAATCATCGCCAATATAACTCTGAGAGACAGCACCTGAACACAAATGCATTACCGTTAATTCTTCCCCAATCTCGTTCATCACTGTTTCCTTTTGCAAAACTTTATACTGTTCGCCTTCAAATTCCATTGTTTCCCACAAATCTGATGTCGCTTTGACTGCTTGTTTATTTATTTCTTCTTGTGTGTCTGATCCGATCTGCGTTGTCATCATTGGTGATGATTGCCCTGTTACCGCACCAAGAAATCCACCAAGCACAAGCCCAAGCGCAAGGCCGATAGCAAAAATACCAATCGGCCAAAAAAATTGTGTATTGTTAATATTCATAGTTATTTGATGATCCGTACAAAATGTCTTTTTCCTTTCTGAATAAGAACGCCTTCTTTTGTTGGTTTTACAACCTGCTCCAAATCTTCAACTACTTTTTCATCCAATTTAACTCCGCCGCCTTCAATCAATCTCCGCGCGTCGGATTTTGATTTTGCAATTCCCGAATCAACTAAAACATCAACGATCAACATTGCTGATGCAATTTTGTGTTCTGGAATATTTTCCGGAATCTCGTGTTCTTTAAACATTTGATCAAACTGATCGCTTGCGGCTTGTGCTTCTTTTTCTCCAAAATATTGCGCGACAATTTCACGAGCAAGTCGCGCTTTCAAATCGCGCGGATTAACGCCACTTTTTATTTCTTTTTCAATCGGTTTGAGTTCAACATCAGTCAAAATTTCAAACCCTGGCAAAATCATTCCATCAGTCCAACTCATAATTTTACCAAACACTTCATCACTCGAATCCGAAAGTCGAATCATATTTCCTTCGCTCTTCCCCATTTTCTTTCCAGTTGGATCTTCAAGAAGTTTATTTGCAATCACAAACTTTTCTTTTCCTTTCATTGCTTTCATAAGTGTTCGACCGGCAAGCATGTTGAAAGTTTGATCGTTTCCGCCGACTTCTCCATCAACATCCATCGCAACACAATCATAACCTTGCATGAGCGGATAGAGAAACTCGTGCATATAAATATCTTTCCCATCTTTTATTCTTTGTTTGAACATGTCTCGCGCTAACATTTGCGGAACAGTAAAATGTGCCGCGAGTTCGACAACCTCCGTAAAACTCATTTTTCCAAGCCACTCACTATTATATTTGAGTTCGACTGAATTTTTCCCTCCAAAATCTAAAATTTTTCCAGCTTGTTCTTTATATTTTTCTGCGTTTTTCAAAACTTGCTCGCGAGTTAGTCGAACACGAGTTGCAGATTTGTCAGTTGGATCGCCAATCATTCCAGTAAAATCGCCGATCAATAAAATAATCTTGTGCCCAAGTTCTTGAAACTGACGCAACTTCCGAAGCTGTATTGAGTGACCGATATGAAGATCTGGCCCAGTTGGATCAATCCCGAGATAAAGCGAAAGCTGTTTCCCCTCTTTCAAACGCGCTGACAAAAACTCGCGCGAAGGAAAAATATTTTCCACTCCACGCGTCAAAAGCGCTTCAATTTTTTTTGGATCTGTGTCTATTGTCATAAACGTAAAAAAATTAAAGTTGTGATAACCAGTTTCTAATCACTTTTTTTGTATCCTCTGGTCCTTCAACAGCGATCGTTTCGATTCCCGTACGTTTAACCGGTTCATCATTGCCGCCTTCGTACAACGCGTCCCCGACGAAAATCATCTTGTGAACGTCGATTTTTAAATGTTTTTCCATTTCGCCAATGCCATATCCTTTGTCGATTCCTTTCATTGTAACATCAATTGAAGATTTTCCTGGAACCTTAATTTCAAACTCTGGAAGATATTCTTTTAATCTCCCAACTATTTCCCATCTACGATCTGCCGATGATCCTTTGTAGGCATCTTTGAGTTCAATTGGGGCTTGTTGACCTAAAGCGGAAAACGTTATTTGCGTGCCGCGATCTTCAATTACTTCCCCATAAACAGTTTTTGGATGTTCGTACCCGATATCTTTGAAGGCCATTCCAAACGCTTCCTTGATTTTTACACGCTGTTCCAATGAAAGTTCGTGCGCGTACACTGTCTTCCACGCCCCATTTTCATAACGCAAAAACCTCGCGCCAGAAGTTGGAAACAACAACAATTTAGGAAAAAGATGCTCATGACCTCGAAGACTGACTAAAAGTTGAACTTCAAACACAGGAAACCACCCGCCTCCAATAACGGCTACAATGCGTTTTTACAACAATCTTGAAAAGAGATAAACCATTTCAGCATCCATTGGAGTTTTGCTTCTGGCCAATGTCCCATCAAGATCAAAAACCATATTCTGCTTATTATCGTTGTCCTGCTCGCGCTTTGGCTTATTCTAACATATAACGGCCTTGTCAGCTCAAGAAATCGAGTGGATGAAGCCTGGTCGGATATTGAAGTTCAGCTCAAGCGCAGATACGACCTAATTCCAAACATCGTAAATACTGTGAAGGGAAATGCGACACACGAAGAAAGTGTGTTTAGCAAAGTTACAGAAGCGCGCTCGGCCGCAATGGGAGCTCACACAATGAAAGATCACGCGAAAGCGGAAAACATGTTGAGCGAAACGCTCAAGTCTCTTTTTGCTGTTGCTGAAAGCTATCCGCAATTGCAAGCTTCGCAAAACTTTCTACAACTTCAACACGAACTCACAGATGCTGAAGATAAAATACAGGCCGCGCGACGTTTCTACAACGCAAACACTCGCGACTTCAACACAAAACTCGAAGTTTTCCCAACAAACTTGATTGCTGGAACATTTGGATTTACACGTCGGGAATTTTTTGATGCGCCGGATGTTGAACTCGAAAAACCGGAAGTGAAGTTTTAGAAAGAATCTTGGAGTCGAAAGACAAAGTCGTGAAGTCTTGGAGTAAATTATTCAACAACTCCGTGACTCTGCGCTCCAGACTTCAGGACTCCATAACTTCCATATGTACTCCCAAATCACTTCCAACAAACGCAAAACTTGGTTGCTCATCTCGCTGTTTTGCGCGGTGATTGTTGCGCTTGGTTGGGTTTTCGGAGCTTGGATCGGAAACGAACAGTTTGGAATCATCGCGGCTGTTCTCATCGCAACGATCATGACACTTGTTGGATATTATAAAGGTGATTCAGTCGCACTTGCGGTTTCTGGCGCAAAAGAAATTAAAAAACAAGATAATCCTGAACTTTATCGGCTAGTTGAAAACTTAAGCATCGCTTCTGGACTTCAAACACCAAAAGTTTTCATTATTCAAGACAACTCTGCAAATGCTTTTGCAACAGGCCGCGATCCAGAGCACGCGTCAGTCGCTGTCACAACCGGACTTTTGCAGATCATGGACAAGCAAGAACTCGAAGGCGTTCTAGCACACGAACTTTCACATATTAAAAATTATGACATCCGTGTAATGACAATAGTCGTCGTGCTTGTCGGAGTCATTATGCTTTTGTCAGACTGGATGTTGCGATCAATGTTTCACTCTGATAGCGACAACAAAGCCGCTGGAATTCTAGTGATTGTCGGAATTATTTTGGCGGTTTTGTCTCCTCTGTTTGCAGAATTGATTAAACTCGCAGTTTCACGTTCGCGAGAATACTTGGCTGATGCGTCCGGCGCGCTTCTAACTCGTTATCCAGAAGGTTTGGCTCGAGCGCTTGAAAAAATCGCTGTTCACGATCAACCAATGAAAAAAGCAAATCACGCAACAGCGCATTTATTTCTTGCAAATCCATTTGATCCGCATGTCACAAAAAAATTCGAACATTTGTTTTCAACTCACCCGCCGATTGAAGAGAGAATAGCGAAATTAAAAAAAATGTAAGTCTTGGAGTCTTGGGAAAGTCTTGGAGTCATTAGAAAATGTTTGCGCTTCCGACTCCATGACTCTGCACTTCCGACTTCATAACTTTTCCCCTATGCCCTTCGACATTGTTGATAAATTTTCAACGCATCTCAAAAACGTGCTGACTCGCGCGCTTTGTTTTGCCGTTGAAATGAACGAAAAATCAATCGAACCTGAACATTTGCTTTGGGCGCTTGGAACTCAAAAAGGAAGCATCGGCGCTGAACTTCTAAAAAAATCCGGAATCAAACAACAGGAATTGAGATCGTTTGTCGGCGCAACACAAAAAATAAAAACAAAACCGAAAATGCTTGGTGATTCAACTTTGAATCTCTCAAACGACGCGAAACGAATCGTTGAAAAGGCAGTGCTCACAGCAAACATTTACGGACACAGATACGTCGGAACAGAGCATTTGCTTTCAGGAATTATCCAGGCCGGAGGAGAAATTATTGATCAATTTTTTCAAATGCAAAAAACAGACATAAAAACATTAAAACAACAATTGTCAATCGTTCTTAAAAATACTTCGAAATTTCCAGACATCGCAGGCGCGATTGTGGGAGCTGATGGAAAAAACACCTCACCAATCACAACAATTTCAGAAGAAGAAACAAATAAAATTCCTGCCCTTGAATTTTTTGGCCGTGAACTCACTGATCCAGAAGTTCAAAAAACAATTGATCCTGTGATCGGACGCGAAAATGAAATCGAACGGCTAATGCAAATACTTTGCAGGCGCACAAAAAATAATCCTCTGCTTCTTGGAGCGCCCGGAGTTGGCAAAACAGCGATTGTGGAAGGTTTGGCCAAACGTGTTGTGGACGGAAATGCTCCATCAGCGCTTCTTTACAAACGTATTTTTTCAATTGATCTAGCTCTCATGATCGCAGGAACAATGTATCGCGGCGAGTTTGAAGGTCGTCTGCGTCAAATTATTGACGAGGTTAAAAAAAATAGCGACATAATTTTGTTCATTGACGAAGTTCACACAATCGTCGGAGCAGGAGCGGCTTCTGGTTCAATGGATGCGGCCAACATTCTAAAACCGGCTCTTGCTCGCGGAGAAATCCACTGCATCGGCGCAACAACCGCAGAAGATTATAAAAAACATCTGGAATCCGACAGCGCGCTTGAACGTCGTTTCCAAACAATTTTTGTTGAAGAGCCGTCGCTTGAAGAAGCGCAAACTATTTTGCAAGGCCTTGCTCCTCATTACGAAAAATTTCATAACGTTCGTTTCAGTCCAGACGCACTCATTCAAGCTGTAAAACTTTCCGCGCGTTATTTGCAGGATCGCCAATTGCCTGACAAAGCGATTGATCTTATTGATGAAGCCGCGTCTGCGATTCGTTTAAATTTCATTCCGTCCGCTTCGATTCAAAATCGCTATCGTTTGGAAAAAGAGTTGAATAGAGTGCGCGAAACAAAACGCCAAGCCGTTGTCGAAGAACGATTTTTAGATGCTGTTGAACTAAAAGAACAAGAAGAACACATGAGGTTTGTAATTGAGACCTCTTCGCAGGAAGAGGGTCGAGGCTCTGTGCCAATCGTAACAGAAAAAGATATAGCGCAAATTATCAGTCGCATAACCGGAATTCCGCTTAACGAACTCACGCAGTCAAGCATCTCAAACGCAAAAGAAATCGAAGAACGGCTTTCACAACGAATTTTTGGACAAGAACGAACGATAAGTTCCGTCGCGGGAGCGCTCGCGCGCGCAAAAACAGGCGTTGTTCATCCAAAACGTCCGCTTGGATCATTTCTGTTTTTGGGTCCGTCAGGAGTTGGAAAAACAGAACTCGCAAAAGCGATCGCGCGTGAATTTTTCCACGATGAAAAAAATTTTGTGCGTCTTGATATGTCCGAATACTCGGAAGGTTTCACGATTTCAAAATTGATCGGCGCTCCAGCCGGATATGTCGGATATAAAGATCAAGCCAATCTGACGGATCGTGTAAAACAACGGCCGTATTCGGTTGTACTCTTTGATGAAATGGAAAAAGCGCATCGCGATGTGCAAAATTTGCTTTTGCAAATTCTGGAAGAAGGTGAACTCACTGACGCAACAGGACGTCGCGTGAATTTCAAAAATACAATCATTGTAATGACTTCAAACATTGGAATGGAAAAATTTGAACATGGATCAATCGGTTTTGGCGGATCGTCGGAAGATAAACGCGCATCGCTTTATCAAGACATTCGAAAAGAACTCGAAGAACGCTTCCGACCAGAATTTGTGAACCGTATTGAGACAATGTGCATTTTTGAATCCTTACCAAAATCTGTTTTAACGCGTATCATTGAGAAGGAATTGAACGAACTGATCGAACGAATGAAAGAACAACACACAATAGCTTTATCAGTTGATCCAGAACTTGCGACACATCTCTCTCAAAGTTTGGATCCGCGTCTTGGCGCCAGAAGCGTTCGACAAAAAATTCAAACCGATGTTGAAACAAAAATCGCTGAACGTCTCGCGAAAAAAGATCGCCCATCGAAATTGTGTGTTGAAATAAAAAATGGAATGGTTTGCGTGATAAAAGTGAAAAGCAACCACGGATAAAAATGTCGGATGTCAAATGTCAGATGTCAAATTAGTCATTCTCTATGCCCCTTCCCGCCATTGCAGTCACTGCTGGACGACTAGCCGCCGGAACTGGCCGTGCGGTAGCTTCTAGCTCTGCAAAAGGCGCAACTGGAGCCGCAAAAGTTGGATCACAAACTTCTCAACTCAAAAGCCAATTGCAAAAAGCGCGCAGACAAAATCAAGAACAGGAACCTGAAACAAATGCTCAAACTACTGCAATGACGCAAGCAATTTCTGCTGGAAGTCCAACGCAACAGCTCAAACAAGCGATCTCAATGGCGCGAACAAATTTGCTTAAAGCCGGCGCTGGAAATGGTGAGGCAGAATCTGGTGACTCACAAGAACTTGTAAAAATTGCTGCGCAAAGAGTGATACCTCGCGCGATTGCGTTTGCGGCAAATCACATCGCTGGCGCGCTCGAATTAAGCACAGGCGGAACTGCCTTTGTCGTAACTTGGCTTGTACGCCTAATCACGCTTGGATGGCTAAACGTTGAAATGTTTTACGGACGTTGGATCGCGAAAGGAAAAAGCAAAGTGATTGCTCCGATTGCCTGGGATCCTTTTCCAATGCCGATCGATAAAGACGCGAACATTTTGCAGGCGCTTGTGATAATAGCCGACATTTTTTGTATAATTCTTTTAATTTTACCTTTTGTCCTGCCGATCATTTTATTTTCAGCAGTCGTCGGCGGAATAACCTCAATTTTTTGATATATGCAGGAGCCACTCAAACGCATTCTTACCATTATCGGTTTTATTCTTTCTGTAATTGTGATCGCTTTTGGAATCTATTTTGCGTTCTTCAGAGCTCAACCTCTTCCTGGTGAAGGAACACCGACTTCAGAAGAAGGAGCAATTGGTGAACTGCCAAACGCTGGAGAAGGCGCGCCAAGCGTGACAGAAGAAGGAACTGCTGTCACGGGAGGTCTGCAAGAGGCTGATCAAACAGCGCGCGGAGGCGTTACAGTCACAACAGAACTCACACAATCGTCAGTGTTTAACACAGCTCTTGCAGGCGACGGAAAAAGTATGAATTTTTATGATGAGTCCGACGGAAAATTTTACAGTATTGATTCGAAAGGAAACGTTAAAGCGCTTTCAGAAAAACAATTTCCTTCTGTTGAAAAAGCAACGTGGAATAAAGATGCGCAAAAAGCAATTCTCGAATTTCCAGACGGTTCAAATGTTGTTTACGATTTTGACGCTGAAACTCAAGTTACACTTCCAAAACATTGGGAAGATTTTGATTTCTCTCCAACGACCGATGAATTGGCCGCAAAAAGTCTCGGGCTTGATCCTGACAACCGCTGGCTGGTGCTTTCAAACGCTGACGGTTCAAATGTAAAAAGCATTCAAGCTCTCGGTGACAACGAAAGCAAAGTTCAAGTGAACTGGTCGCCAAACGATCAGGTAGTTGCGTTTTCAGACACAGCTGAAGGTCAAGGAAGTTTTGATCGAAAACTGATTGTTCCGCTTGGAAAAAATCACGAAAACTTCAAAGGACTCGAAGTTGAAGGGCTTGGTTTTTCTTCACAATGGTCGCCAGACGGAAAACAGCTTTTGTATTCCGTTTCAGGATCGTACAGTAATTATCGCCCGCTTTTGTGGATTGTGGACGGCACAAGCGCGAGCATGGGAAAAAATCGCAAAAGTCTTTCGGTGAACACTTGGGTTGAAAAATGTTCGTTCGCTAGCTCTGACACAATTTTTTGCGCAGTCCCTCGCGATCTTCCGCCAAATGCTGGATTTCAACCTGCGGCATTTAACGATCTTTCAGATTCACTTTACAAAATAGATCTTGCAACAGGAACTTCTACTCTAATCGCAATTCCAGAAGGAGATAAAACAATGTCAAATTTGTTTGTGACAGAAGATCAATCGCTTTTGTATTACACAAACACAATAAGCGGACGTTTGGAATATATTAAGTTAAAATAGTATGAACAAATGGCTCTCTTTTATTTTGATCGGCTTTTTTGCCGTTGTTGTTTTTCTTTTTTATTCTTTTTTTCTTCAGCCAATCAATTTTGAACGTTTGCAAAAAGAACAACAAAAAATAACACTCACTGAACCGACAGCAACATTTGTGAACCCTTCGCGCGGTGCAAACAACGCAAAAGTCACAATTATTGAGTTTGGGGATTTTGAATGCACAGCGTGCCGAGATTTGATGCCAGCTCTTGAAACCGCGCTCAAAACCTATCCAAACGACGTTCGTCTTGTTTGGAAAGATTTACCAAATGATTCTGCGCACGATCAAGCGACTCCGTCAGCAGTGGCCGCGCATTGTGCTGACAGACAAAGCGCTTTTTGGCAATATCATGACGTCTTATTTCAACGACAAGGATATTTATCAGAAGATCAATACATTCAAATCGCGAATGAACTCAAACTTGATACAGACCGGTTTGCCTCGTGTATTCAAGATCAAGATACTCTTCCGATAGTTCAAAAAGACAAAGAAGAAGGATTGGCGCTTGGAATTGTCGCCACACCAACTGTTTTTGTGAATAAAGAAAAACTTGTCGGAGCAGTTAGTGTGGACGAACTATTGCAAGTGATTCAACAAGAACTTTCAAAACAATAATTATGAAACAGTCGCGAAACATGTCATTGCGAGGAGCGAAGCGACGAAGCAATCTCTGCAAACTAGGAGATTGCTTCGCTCCCTTTTGGTCGCTCGCAATGACAAACAGAATTACTGTTTTGTTAATTTTGCTTTTCATTATTCTCATACCAACTCGCGTATTCGCGGCTTCGACTTGTTATTGTTATTTCGGTGAAAAAAATGATTGCGCACAAACTTCTGTCAGTGAAAATGCAACAGTCGACGAATGCAACCTCGCGTGTGAAACAAAATATCTGGAAATTTTCAAAGGCGCTGATTTTTCAGATCAGGCAGGAGGAGCGAATGACGCGGCTGCTTTGTCAAATTGTTCTTCCGCTCACGAATCCGCCAATGAAGTTGAAGAAAAACCATTTCAGGGCGGAGTTCTTCCAAAATTGAATGTTGATATTCCGACTGTTACTTTTACACCAGTACTTCAGAAAGGCGGTAATTTGGAAATCAACTTTTTGGGAAATTATATCCAAGGTCTTTATATTTATCTAATCACAATTTCCTCCGTGATCGCTGTAGTTTTTCTCATGATAGGAGGTTTGAAATGGGTTTTGGCCGCAGGCGGCGCTTCAAGCATCGCATCAGCAAAAACAATGATCAAAAATGCCGTGATTGGACTTGTTTTGCTGTTGAGTGTTGTTTTGATTCTCGAAACAGTGAATCCGCAACTTGTAACATTTGATCCGTTTACGATCGAACGAATCCAGAAAATCGAAGCTGGTGAATCGTTGCATGCGGAAGAAAACTCCGCAGAAGAACCATATGAACCAATTACAACAACACCAGTTACACAAGGAACACAAGTAACTTTGCCGTATTCAGATGGAGGCAGATTAAAAATGGAGTATATTCAACTGCCACTTGCGTCTGGAGATGAGTATATTACTCCACCGCGCGCATGCACAATTCCAGTTCCGTCTGAATTAGTTTCATTAAGTGGTGTTGAAATAAATCCAAAATTTCTAGGAAATTTAGATTGTAATATTTCGTCATCAACAAAAAATAAAAAACGTCCTGATAGTCAAATTCAAATGATTGTTCTTCATCAAGGTTTCAAAAGTGATAGTGGACAAAATGGAGCTATGTGGTTTCAGGATTATCACTACGGAAAAATAGTAACCTGTCAAAAAAGTAAATCTGGATTGTTTAATTACAAAGCCTGTCAACGAAACGGACAAAAATTTGTGTCTCAACCAACCAAGAATCAAACACCTGTTTCCAGTCATTTTGCTGTAACTTTAGGCGGAACCATCTATCAACTCACTGATGTTGGTCATATAACAAATAACTGTGGGGGTTGCGGAACAAACAAAATAGGAATTGGAATAGATCTTCAATATTCGACAGAAGGAGAAAAAAATGTTTATTCAGACGCACAATACGAAAGTGTCGCAAAACTAATTAAAGGATTAAGTGAAAAATACGGATTCCAAATTAGTGACAGCACGATCAAAGGGCATTGCGAGGTTGGGAAACATTCGGATCCGCCAAATTACGACCTTAAAAAACTTGGTCAAAAAATTGGAGTAACGCTTGATCCTGGCCAACACGGAAGTTCACAATGTAGTTGGATTTCTAACTAATATGTTCATCTGCACTCACTGCGACGCGCAATCACAAAAATGGGCTGGAAGATGTTTTGAATGCCAGAAATGGGGGACGATGGTTGAACAAGAAGTAACTTCAAAAAAAACAACGTCCGCTTCAAATACGCGCGCTAAAGAATCAAAAAAACTTTCAGAACTAGCAGGACAAAACGAACACACACGAATACAAACACTTGAGCCTGAAATTGATCGTGTACTCGGAGGAGGGATCGTTAAAGGATCTCTCGTTCTTTTATCTGGAGAACCCGGAATCGGCAAATCAACACTCGTAGCTGAAATAGCGAAACGTTTTGTCGAACAAGGAAATCCTGTATTGTATATTTCCGGCGAAGAGTCAGCGCCTCAACTTAAAACAAGATTTGATCGCTTGAACACAAAATTAGATCAACTATTTTTTCTTGAAGCTGGATCAGTCGAATCAATCGTTCAAACAATTGAAAAAGAAAAACCAAAAATTGTTGTGATTGATTCAATCCAAACTTTATTTTCAGATGGAATCGACAGCACTGCCGGAAGTCCGACAACGGTTCGCTACGCGACTTCCCTTTTGCTTGAACTTGCAAAACGAACTCATGTTTCAATTCTTCTGATCGGCCAAGTTACAAAAGACGGCATGGTCGCAGGCCCAAAAACCCTCGAACACCTTGTTGATGTTGTCTTATCGCTCGATGGAGATTCTTCTCATTCATATCGCTGGCTTTCATGCTCAAAAAATCGTTTTGGCGCCACAGACGAAGTCGGTGTATTTGAAATGACTTCGCAAGGACTCAAGCCAGTTACAAATCCATCTGCAAAATTTTTGGAAGAACGAGTTGCGGTACCTGGTTCTGTAATTGCCGCGACAGTCGAAGGTTCTCGCGTATTTTTAGTTGAAATTCAAGCGCTTGTTGAAAAAACTTCCTATGGAATTCCTGTGCGCCGCGCATCTGGATTTGATCAAAATCGGTTGCAAATGCTGATCGCAATTCTTTCAAAACGAGCAGGATTAAAACTCGGCGAACAAGATATTTATGTAAACGTAATCGGCGGAATGAAAGTTACAGAACCGGCTGTTGATCTGGCTGTGTGTGCTGCGATAATAAGCGCATCAAAAAATACCGCGTTTGAAGAAGCTACTGTTTTTTTCGGCGAAGTCGGACTTGGAGGAGAAATAAGACGAGTTACAGCATCTGAAAAACGTTTGGCAGAATCAAAACGTTTAGGACTAAAAAAAATCTTCGGACCCGAGATTGGGAATATAAATAAAATTTCAGAACTATTCTAAATGTGCCTCTTCAAACGTCGTGTATATTTTTTCCAAAATGAGCGGATACTTTTCAAGTTTTGGATCTTCGTTGAGCAATTTTGTTGTCCAATCACGCGCCGTTTTCATAATCTCAACGTCGGCAGACGTAGCAAACTGAAAATCCGGGAAACCTGATTGCGCGTTTCCAAAAATGTTTCCAGGGCCTCGGAGCTCAAGGTCTTTTTCAGCTAATTCAAAACCGTTTTGAGTTTGCTCGAGAGTTCGAAGTCGCTCAAGCGCGATTTCACTTGCATCATCTGAAAGTAAATAACAGTAAGACGTCATATCGCTTCTTCCAACTCTGCCTCGAAGCTGATGAAGTTGTGCCAATCCAAAACGCTCGGCTCCAAAAATCACCATGACTGTCGCGTTTGGAACGTCAACTCCTACTTCGACAACGGTTGTTGAAACAAGAACATCTGTTTTTCCATCTTTAAATTTTTGAATAGCGTCTTGTTTTTCATCTGATTTAAGTTTCCCATGCAAAACATTAATTTTGAAATCTTTAAGCGGACCTTTTTTAAGTTGTCCACTCACGTCAGTCACACTTTTCGCGCCAAGTTTGTCAGACGGATCAATAAGCGGACACACAACATAAATTTGGCGTCCAAGCGCTATTTGATCTTTCACGTGCTGCCACATTCCTGTACGATGTTGAGATTCAATGATTGCTGTTCCAATCGGTTTTCGGCCTTTTGGAAGCTCTAAAATCACTGAAATATCAAGATCGCCATAAATTGTCAGCGAAAGTGAACGTGGAATCGGTGTTGCTGTCATTGATAACAAATGAGCAGAAATTTTGCTTCCCTTTTCTAGAAGAGCGTGACGTTGTGCCACACCAAAACGGTGTTGCTCATCAACAATCACAAATGCAAGATTTGGAATCTCAACCATTTCTTCAAGAAGCGCGTGGGTTCCGATCACACACTGAACTGTTCCATTTTTTAATTGATTCAACACCTCCTCTTTTTTTACTTCTTGATCACTAATGCGTTTTTGCGATCGAGTAAAAAGCGCGATCTCGTATGATGGTAAAAATTTAGAAAAAACTGCATGCTGTTGTACTGCAAGAATTTCTGTTGGAACAAGATAGACAACCGTAAATTTATTTGAAAGAACGCTGTTTGCCGCTATCGCCGCAACAACTGTTTTTCCGGAACCTACATCACCCTGAAGTAAACGATTCATCGGATTTGGTTTTGCTAAATCTTGAACGATCTCCCAAGCTGATTTTTTTTGCGCGAACGTGAGTTCAAATGGCAGTTGAGCAACAAATGTCTTCAAGACTTGTTCGTCAATCGGGATAACGAACGATTTATGTTTTTTGCGATCCTGTCGAGAACGTGCAAACAAAAATTGATGTAATAATAATTCATCAAATTTCAATCGCTCAATCGCCTCCGAAAGTTCTCGATGAGATTCCGGAAAATGCACAGAGCGAATAGTTGTTGAAAGCTTGGTGTGACCTTCTTCACTTCTGATAATCTCTGGAACCCAGTCAATCAGTTCGTCTGAAGCAGACAACGCGCAGTTTATCGCCGTGCGCAAACGTTTCATTGTGAGTGATCCAGAGAGACCATAAACAGGAACGATCCTGCCTGTGTGAACTCTTTTTCCTTCTGGTTCAAACACGGGATTAACAAGCGCTTTTCTAAAACGAAAATCTATTCGTCCTGAAAATGATAGCCTCATGCCTGGTCGCAAAGTATCAATTAGATATTTTTGATTAAACCAAATGATCGGCAATTCTCCTGTTTCGTCTTCGATAACAGCGTTCACAATTGTCATTCGACTATTCTTTGCGGGATGAGAATCAATCGAAACGATAGATCCGCTCACTGTTACCATTTCGTCAACTTTAACTTTTGCGATTGGTTTGATATTTGAAAAATCGTCGTAACGAAACGGAACATAAAACAAAAGATCATAAACAGAAAGAATACCCATGTTTTTGAGATCTTTTACTGCTTTAGCACCGATTCCAGGCAGTTCAGAAACATAAGAGTTAAGATGCAAGGCCATAGCTAATTTATCTTATCAACAAAATCACGAAAACAAAAAACACGTACTTAACGTGTTCTGGTGCGCTCGACAGGGTTCGGTCGACGAGGATAGCGAGCAAAGAACAAAACAAAGTTTTGTTCTTTCGAGCGTCGCAGTCGACCCTGCTCGGCCTTTAGGCCGAGCAACACCTGTGGCCTACAGCTCCCCGCCTTCGCCTGTCGGCTACGGACGGACATAGCGCAAGCTGATGTTCTATTATGAGCCGAAACGAGAGAAACAAAAAGTGTCCATTCATGTGGTGCACCCGGCAGGATTTGAACCTGCGACCCCCAGCTCCGCAAGCTGATGCTCTATCCAGCTGAGCTACGGGTGCCTGCTAATAACAAATGAATGGACATTTTTTATTTCCGATCGAGTCGACGTGATCTATCCCCATCCTCGGCCATGGCGGAAAATGAACTACGAGCGCATAAGCTCACAATTTATACATGCGACGGGCTATATCTGTCAATCGTTCTTCCTTACGATTCAGATTTTCAGCACAAAACGGCAGTAAGGACGAACGAACTTGATTTGGATCCATTTCCTCAAGTGGAATTGAAAGTATTGGATGCCAGTGGCTATGAAAATCAATATACAAAATCTTTGTAACTGGCGGATCGTAGATGATTGAAAAATCTCGAATCGCGTCAAAGTCGTAATATGTGTCATCAATCAAAACTCCTGTTGTGGTGATCATGACAGGAACTCGGTCTGGCTCTTTGAAAGTTGAGATGAGCATAATCACTCCGACCATGAGAATAATGACTGCAAACAAAAAGTTAGCAGTCGCAATCGCGTACACAATCAGTGCCACTCCAACGATTGTTGCAACGATATACCAAGTTCGCGAACGTTCGTAGCGTGGATATTCGTCAACTTCCCATTCAAGAATCGGCTCTCCGATATCAACGGATTCTTCTGCTTTTAATGATATGTTTTGTTCTTCCATATGTGGGATACACGCCGAATTTCTGTTGGTGACCAATCCAGAAATACAGCTTAGTAAAGAGACGAATTAACTGTTTACAGGCAGGGTTCGCGGTGTATGAACCACGACACCGCGAACTCGGCCTGTAAACACACAAAATCGATTAAGTTTGGAGGACGTCGTAGACAGTGCATCTCCTGTAAAAAGACGTGGTCTGTGCGTGCTAGAAAGCGTGGTGCAAAGCCTCGCAAAAATCACGTGATGAGTCTCGAGAAAACATTCGTCGAGAAACTTACACTCGTGCAACAAGCACGCAGAGCTCACAAGAGTGCAAATGCGTTTTCAAAACAACACGCACAAACACTTACGGGTCTGTGTGAAAAACAATGGCCGCACACCGTCCCTGAAGGATCACTCGTTCTTGTCATGGATGGCATCTGGTTTACGTTGAATGAGAGCCGTACACGGTCTACCTCACAGGATTTCGTCAGGTTCAGGGTGACACTCTGCATTTCTTGCCACCCATTCTGCGACCCGGTCACGAGTCTCAGAAGCAGTGGAGAGAAGTCTTAGATGCAATCCCTCAAGAGATCCATCATCGTATTTGTGCCGTTGTTTCGGACAGTTTTAGTGGTGCTGGTGGTCTCGCGAAGAAGTACAGTTGGATCTTTCAACGATGCCAGGCACATCTCTTACTACGGTTGTCGACGCTGTGCGGTGACAACAAACTGGCGGTGAGTTGGAGAGAAGGTCGTCAAGAAATTAAACGTCTCATGCACACACTCATGAACACAAGGGACGAGAAGAAGGTTTCAACAATCGTCGAGCAACTTCTCGCTCTCGGTGCGCATCCACAGTGTCCACAACGACTACGTCAGATTGTGAAACGAACTGTGAGAACGCTCAACGAGTATCGCGCGTGTTATCTCCATCCAGAACTTCGTTTACCGGCAACGACCAACGCAGTTGAGAATACGAACGGAAGGATTCGCTCTGTCCTGAATCGTGCTCGTGGTTGTCGGACTCCTGAATCGCTCATTCATTGGATCACAGCCTTTCTCTGGTTCCATCCAACAGTGAAATGTCGACCAAAGTTACCAACAGAATTAAAGCGTTAATGCCGTATATGTAGATATTTTAACATGATTCTTGATTATTCTCAAAGGATCGCGTATTCTATGGAACAAACATTATGAAACCGCATTTAAGTCGCCGATGGTTTGGCAATATTGTTCATTTTGGAACGAGAAATTTATGAAACGTAGCCGTAGCTACGTTGAGTAAATTTCTTGGGAAAGATGAATAAGATTGGCAAATCCAGCAAGACTTGGAATGCGGTTTCATAATGTTTGTTACATATTCATGTCCGGAGAGGTACACAAGAGGGTGAGTCCCGAGCGAGCGAGGGACGAACGGGCGGTAAAGACCGCCCGGGCAGACTCTTGGGTTCTGATTTTTGATCGAGGCTATGCCGAGAAATACGGAGAGGTACCCAAGAGGCTGAAGGGGGGAGATTGCTAATCTCCTAGGTCGGCTTTAAAACCGGCGCGAGGGTTCAAATCCCTCCCTCTCCGCCAGTTCAATGAAGCCAATTGCTTGGCTTTATTGAACTGGACGCAGACAGATGTTGTTCACAATTTATGACATGGAGGGGTGCTCCGAATTGGTTAAGGAACTAGTCTTGAAAACTAGCGCCCGAAAGGGCTTGTGGGTTCGAGTCCCACCCCCTCCGCCAATACTTAAATAATTTTTCAAGGAATCTTTGCATGCATCAAAGTTACAAAAAACTACTCGATGAACATCTCTCAAAAATTAAACCTTTTTTTGATGTAAATTTTCTTTCAACTCCAAATAAAAAAAATCCGCTCGTCAAATTTTCAAAAAAAATATCAGAAGACACACCATTATTGGTTCTAATGGCTGGATGTCACGGAGAAGAACCAGCACCAACTTTGTCGATATTTAAAAATTATAAATTAATTTCAAATACTGCAAAAAAATATCATGTAAATCTTGTAATTTATCCACTTGTGAACCCTTGGGGATTCGACAGAAATAAACGCTTGAATAAAAAAAGTTTGAACTGTAATAGCAATTGGATTCATAAAAAAAATAATCAAATCGCAGATGAAGTTAAAATCATATCTAGAGATTTAAAAAAGCTGAAACCAAAAATTTTTGCCAGTATCCATGAAGATGATGAAACAAAAAAAGAATTCTACATTTTTTCTTTCGGGGAAAGAAAATACGAAAATCCAATATTAAAAATTGGGGGGAAATATTTCCCAATTTTACAAGATGGAAAATACGATGATATTGAGGTAATCAATGGTGTGGTTTATGATCGCCACGATGGATCTGCGGAAGATTTTATGTTTCACCGTGGCGTTAAATTTTCCTGTTGCTCGGAAACACCATCCAAACAATCTATTTCAAAAAGAATCAAATGCAATATAGACGTCATTTTAAAATTGATCGAAATAGCCTCTAAATAATAATTTCACATATTCCCTTTCGCGATCACGATTCCCCACACGCGTTTCACGCCGTGCTCTTTCAAACATCGAGCCGCAGAGTCCATTGTCGCGCCAGAAGTAAATACGTCGTCACACAACACAACTTCATCTGGAAATTCGGCTAATTGCGAATTTATAGAAAATAGTCCATCCAGCTCCCCGAGTTTTCTAACTTCGTGCGATTTTTGCGCTTGCGATTTTGTTTGACGAGTTCGAATAAGCAAATCAAAAACAGGACGATTAAAAATCTGTCCGCACCAGTCTGCTAAAATCCCAGCTTGATCAAATCCTCGTTCGCGGCGTTTGAAAATATGAAGCGGAATCGGCGCAAAAACAAAATTTGAAAATGGCGGCTGAAGAGCTGGCGCGCCGCGAACCAACCAGCGGAATAAAATATCTTGCGCGGTTTTGTCACCAATATATTTCCATTGATGAATCGCTTCGCGAACAACTGGATTTCCGTAATGCGCAAAAACAGAAAGTCCGTCCAAAAAACTTTCGTCTCGACATTTGTCGCACACAAACGACATCGAACCTTTTCCGCAGAACGGGCAGTCAAATCGAACCGGCGCTGGCCACCAAGTTGTTGAGCATGTTAAACACCAAAGGGTGCCCTCTGTGTGACACCCCAAACAAAATCTAGGAAAAAGAGATTCTATAACCAATCTGCTGATGCGACTTTCCATACACCTTCGATTCTAGCGAGTTCAAGCAAAATTTCTTGATTTTCAACACTAACATTTTGTGGCGAATCTTTTGCAATCTCTCGCTGTGTGTTCAGACGTATTTCTGCCGTGCCATTTACTTCGTCCATTTTTTCAACATTAACGATAAGGACAATTGTTGTCACACCATAGTACGTTTCAGGAAGAGTTGAATTTTCGATCATGACTTCTGTTTCCTGTGCAAAAGTATCTGTCATGAGCGGAAGTACATCAATCAAATTTTGAAAATTTGCTTCATTTGAATAACTCCCATATCGCTCAGTGAAAATTTTCGCAATCGTAATAGCGCCAGCCGATTGATTTCGCGTGTCTTGTTCCTGTTTGAGCTGTTGTTCTTTTAGAGTTGGTTCTGATTCTGTTGTTCCTTCGGTAGTTTGTGGCGTTTCAACCGATGGTTCTGTTGAAGGCGATTCATCTGACTTAAACAAAAACCATAATAACCACAAAAGCAACAATAAAAGAACAATAATAATCAAACCAATAACTGTTAAGCGCATTTTTCGTGTTGTCATAATACTTCTTTAGATTCTTTTTCAATATCAAATTCCTCCGCTCCGCTTTGCGCAGGCTGAAGCCTGCGGCTACCGTCTTCTTTTGTCTCCTCCAGCTTTTTCTCCGCCTCATCAAATTCCTTTTTTGCTCGTTCAATTTCGATCAACTGCTGTGGACTAGTTGTAACAAGCTGATCTTCTGTGTACGAAGCAACAACTTTAATCGCCGCGTGTTTTTGTCCAGCAAAGAAAATCCCCTCACCAACTCCAGATTCGAGCAAAAGATATTTTTCTCCATCTGTTAAATTGAAAGTTTTTTGAATAAGTTCAACTGCAGACGGTGATTGTTTGAGTAAAAGTTGAAGAGCAGAGTTCGTGACAATCGCCTGGCCATAAGGTGAACGCAAAAAGTCGTTTACATCTTGTGTGATTGTTGTAACACCGAGCCAATACTTTCGCGCGCGTTTAACAAGCGCGAAAATAAATTTTGCTGAATCTTCGTTTGTCATCAGCCACCATGCCTCATCAATCACGAGAATTCTTTTCTTGCGTTCACTGCGTGTAACATTCCAAATGTAATTTACGATAGTGTAAATTCCAACCGGCCGCAATTCATCTTCCAAATCTCGTACAGAAAAAACAACAAGCTGATTTTTCATTTCAACAGTCGTTGGAGAGTTGAGGAGTCCTGCAAACGTTCCATCAGTGTATTTTTTCAACCTCGCAACAATCGCTTCAGCGCCTTCCATTCCTTCCAAAACATCTTGGAAATCCTGCATAATAGGCGGTTCGATATCTGCAAGTGTTGTGAGATCTGCTGTAATATCTTTTTTCGCGTATGTTTCAATGAGCGCGCGATCGAGAATCGAATCTTCCTCTGGTGTAAATCCGAGTTTACCTTCTTCTCCAATCGGCGTGCCAATCATAATTCGAAGTAAACCTTTGAGAGTGATGACGGCACTTCGAATAATATCATCAACTTTGGTTCCCTCTCCCACAGCTCGCGGCAAATCAAATGGATTCACTTTAGCCTCTGACGCAAGAGAAACATTGATGTACGTTCCACCAACTGCGTCTGACAAATGTTTATATTCCATTTCCGGATCAATCACAATAACGTCGGTTCCCATCATGAGCGAACGCAAAATTTCCAGTTTGATAGCATAAGATTTTCCGGCTCCGGAAGTTGCAAACACAACTGAATTTGCATTTTGCAAACTAAAACGGTCAAACAAAATTAAAGAATTGTTATGACGATTGATTCCAAAAAGAATTCCGTTGTCTGAAGTTAAATCTGAACTAATGAATGGAAAAGAAGCTGCGATCGGAGACGTGTTCATGTTGTAATTGATCACGAGCTCATCGTTTCCAAGCGGAACAGTTGAATTGAAACCTTGTTCAGCTTGATAAAATCCAGCTTTTGTATAAATAAGTTTGCTTCCAAAAATTGCTTCAACTTCTGAACTGAAACGATCAAGTTCTTCTTCGCTTTTGGCATAAATTGTAACGTAAAAAGCGAATTGAAAAAAATGCTCTATGCCTTGAGTGATCGCATCGCGCAGTGCTTCGATGTCGCGAAGCGCCGTTTCAGCAAGTGGATCTCGAGGTGCGCCTTTTTCCGCGCTTCCAAAAATTTGCGCTTCAAGAACACCAACTTTTTTCTGAAGCTGTTTGAGGATGATGTTTGCTTTGAGTGGATAAAAAAACATTGCAACATCAAATGTTTTGTTCAGATTGATGAGCGACGCAGACCATCCGAGTCCGATGTGGCGAGGATATGTAATAATAAAAATCGTGCGCACATAAACTCCGGAAAGCAAAAGCGAACGTGGCCGAACTTCAAACGCGGCCGGTGAAATGATGTCTTTCACTGTTACGACGCCTTTGTGATAAATGCGCTCCTCTTCAAGAAGTTCGCGCTCTTTTTTGAGCGCTACTTCTTCCGGTTTGACTTTCTGCTCTTTTGGCGGAGGAGGCGTTGGAAGTGATTCTTTAATTTTTCCGATTTCGATAGCCATATTATTAGTCATTGAGTCGTGGAGTCATGAAGTCGTCATGACTCAACTTGTATTTCTTCAAGACTTGCCAATTTTTCTTCTTCAAACACATCTGGATTATACACATTGTAATAAAGTTCGATCAGACTTTGTGTATCCAAACGCGCTGACGCGAGCCCCATACTATTCAAAGCTCCTTGAATTATTTCAACACGTCGCAAAATTTGTTCAATGCGGTCGTCGAGCTGTTTTTGATTTAACTTTGCCGATGCGGCCGGCGACAAAGATTCTGACAAACGCGTCCAAAAATTTTTCCGTTTATTTGTTAGCGGATCGTACGGCAAAACCAGATAAAACCGTTTTTGCATAATCTGTCCGAGTTCAACAAGCTCGCCAACAAATGTGCGGTAATCTAAAATCTGCGCGCGCAAAAGATCGTTTTCTGTTTTCCGTTCCTGATCTTTAAGAGCGTTCATGTAACCATCAATGTTCATGCGCCGTGATTGAATTACAATCTGAACTGGATATTCAAGACTGTTCAAAAACGACATGTAAGCTTGAATGATTGCTTCTTGTTCGTCTTCGGATTTGAGCGCGAAATTGATACTCGAAACCAACAAAACCGCGCGAACAGTTCCATCTTTTAATATCACCATATCATCGCGAATCTCTGCAATATCAAGAAAATTTACGGTTGTTGGTCCTGGTTTTGGTTTGGCAAGTTTTTTTGAAAACATAATCGTTATTCTTCGGGTTGATAAATTCCGCCAGTATTCACAATTAAAGAAAGTTCATTTAATCGTGAAATAGAAATCGGGGCTTTGCGCGGCTGTATTTTTGGCAATTCCGGCGGAGCTTGTTTCATAAAAATTTTCAGTTCTGAATCGGAATATTTTTTATCCCAAATGCGCAATTTTGGTTTTTTGAATGTCTGGATGATGTTTAGAAGGAAATAATGAAAAACTTGGCCGTTGATTTTCGCAAACGCAACTGTTCCTGCGATGATCACAATCGGCACTCCAACAAGCAGAAACGGAACAAATGATAAAAGTTTGAACAATCCGAAATCCAAAAGTCCGGCGATCATAAGAATAATAAATTGCCGCGCCGTAATGGGCCCGAAAATTTTATCTTCTGCGTCAATAAATTGTGGAACAACAAATTGGTCGGGCATATCAAAACCTTATTTCCGAATTCAACTTTATAAGTGCATCATACTCGACACGTTTCAAATCCCCAAGTTCTGCGTCGATTCCTTTTCCATTCAACAAAGCTTTTTGAGTTACTTCCATATATTGCCGATATAATGGACAAGCCCGAAATGCCTGCACACCTTGAACGCGTTTTTCATATCCTTGTTCTTCCAAAAGATCGAGCATATCTTTTAGACGAGAAATTGCCTGCAAAGGCTCATTTGACAATCGGCGAAAACGCTCTAAATCCATCGAACGCAATTCATCAACCGGTCCAGATAGTCGCCGAGTAAATTGAACATCTTGAACAAGAGGTTTTGGGTGTTGGGTGTTGGGTTTTGTTTGCGGAATTATTTTTTCAATCGCTTGTTTCACTTTCTGTGCGTCAATTCGTTTTGCTTGTTGTTCCAAATGACTCTGTATTGAACCAGCCGCTGTCGCTCGCGCAAGCGGAGGCGCGGCAGGAACAACAGACTCTGTAGGAACTTTTCCAGTAACAGAAACGTAACGCCTATTTAATAACTGCGTTTCTTTGTGTTTCATTTGTTCCAATTTTTCAATCTCTTCTTGTTTTTGAATCTGTTTTTCCTGTCTTTCTTTCACGATTTCTTTTTGTTTGCGGTAATGGAATGCTTCAACATTCTGTTCGATGACTTGCGCAAGTTTTTCAAGCTCAATCCCCGCCATTCCAAGCCCGCCTCCTTCAACGGATTTTGCAAGCATTGCCCTTGTTTGCATTTTGTCGCGAACATTGTGAACTCGTGTTACAACAATTTCTCGACAACGCTCTTTCAAAAATGGATCTTCCATAACGCTGGAAATCTCAAGACAAATTTTTGCAACCGCTTCGTCAAGAGAACTGATTGTCGGCTGTAAAATTTCATTGCGCGTTTCAATTACTTTTTTAATTTCCTCTTCATCTTTTTTTCCAAATGTATCGAGGCTTGGCGCGCGAAAAAATTCTCGATCAAATTTCTCTATAGTTTCTCGCGCAAACTGCTGATCCATTTCAAGACCAGCCAATTTGAATGGACGGCTTAGAAATTCAATCGTCTCTTCTTTTGATCGTTTCTTTTCTAAATAATCAAGTATGATTCTTTCAAGTCTGTGAAGTTTTTGCGGCTCAAGATCTTCAACAAATTTTGCGACGAATGCTCGAACCTGAATTTCTGGATTCATGGCAGTGGTTTGCGTTGTCGTGGTTTGATTCCAATTGCGAACACGATCGCGAAGTCCTGGAACTTGATCAAAAATCGGCGCAAAAATCCGGACAGTTACAACTGAAAATAAATCAATGATTCTTTCTTCTGACAATTCCAAACGCTCTTTCAAACTTTTTTTTAGTTCATATTCTGAATAATCACCTGACACAAAACGAAAAATATCAGCACCAAG
The DNA here is from genome assembly GCA_016208545.1 of Candidatus Uhrbacteria bacterium. Lineage (GTDB taxonomy): Bacteria > Patescibacteriota > Patescibacteriia > UBA9934 > GWF2-40-263 > JACQXU01. Next base: position 32,541 of record JACQXU010000048.1, read on the forward strand.
CAAAGGAATTTGTTCTAGGCTTAACCCAAACTCTGTCGCGATCCGTCGTTCTTGCTCGGTTACCTCTGTTGAAAAAAAGTATTCCGCGACATCCGGCGGCAAAAATAATTTTGTTTGAGATGTTTGAGTTGGATCGATCATGCTTTCTTTTTCGGACTCAAATTATCAAGTTCGCGTTTTGCAACGTCTATTTTTTCAACTTCTGTGTCAAGTTGGTTTGCTTTTTCTCTCAATGCTTTTACTTCGGTAGTTATGCCGACCGCATCTTCTGCTTTTAATTCCTCTTTTCTATTTTTCAACGATTCTATGTTTCTTCGAATTGTACTCAACTCCGACAAGTCAGCTCCGCGCGAAGATTCGTTTGACAAATCTCGCTCAAGAGTTTGCACTTGCGCGTTAAGCTCTCTCAACGCCGCCGAACGTTCAGATTCTTTTATGTTTAATTGTGAATTTAATTGATTTTTAGCGTTTGTAATGCGTTCTTCAGAAGCATTAGCAAAATTTTCTCGAACAAAATCAACGGGTTTTTCTTGTTTTGAAACTTGTGGAACACGACCAAATTTTCCATCAAGACTTGCTGTTGAAGCATTTTCTTGCGCCTGACTTCGCTGAAGCCGCATATTAACAAGAGCCTCTGTTTCTTTAATCGGAGCTTTTCCTTGAGCTTTCGTCTGATCAATAACTGTTTTAAGTTGATTTTCAAGTTTGTCAAGCGCTTTCAATGTGTGGAATCTTTCTTCATCTTTTTGCGCGACTGTTTGGCCCTGTTTTGGAGCCGCTGTGTATTGGGCTGTCATGGCTGAAATGGCCGCGCTTGCGCGTTTCAAATCTCCGTCTTTGATTGCGATACTGGCAACGCGTTGTGCCGAATCTGAACCAGCACTAACAGCGTCTTTAACTGTTACAGTTCTCAAATCTTCATCTTTAACGCCAGCAAATCGCTCTTGCCAAACTTTCTTTTTGTCATCCCCAAAATGTCCTTGTTCAATCGCTTCAGCCGCTGTCATTGTTTTTTCAACTTTCTTTTTTATTTTTTTCTTCTTTCCATCTTTTCCAACAACTTCTTCCTCTTCTTGAACTTCAACTTTAACATCGAGTCCGGAAAGTTTTTTACGAACATCATCATTTAATAACGCGCTGGATTCTAATGCTTTTACATCATCTTTATCTTTGAGCAAACCAGCAGAGCCTGTGACATGCGCATATTTTTTCTTAAACTTTTCAAGAGAATCTGTTGTTTTTGCATCGCCTTTGAAATCTTCTTCCATTGATTTTCCATATCGACCCCAAAGTTTTTGAAGATTTCCGGACTTTGCCAATTCCTTTTGCATTTCTTCATCGCCAAGAGCATCTTTCATCAAAGCTTCTGCTTCAAATCTGCCGCCTAACGTGATTGTGCCGCTTTGCGCGAACCTTTCAAGTTGTTTGAGTTTGGTAGCTTTCGTATCATCCTTATATTTCTCACCAGCCTTTGCAACTTCCGCATGGCGGGAACCAAGACTTGCCTGCGCTTGTCGTTCAGCTACGACTCCGAGTGTTTGACCGATCACACCAGTTCCTGCCGCGCCAGCAACTTTTTGCCATGCGCGAGCACGTCCTCGCTGTGTAAGAAGTCCCGTGTATTTATTATTCTCCATTCTTCCGCCTATTTCTCTTGCGCCAGTGCGTCCAACAGCTCGAGCGCCAGCCCCAACTTTTCTGCCTGTCCAACCAGCGGTTTTAAGAGCCGCGCCTTTTGCAACTCCAAGCATTGCAGGCCCAGCCGCCACAGCTTTGCCGAGTTGCGCACCAAGAAACTTTCCTTTGATTCCAGAACAAATCTTTTGAGCTGTATCCATTCCAGCCATAATCATTGCCGATCCAACAACAAGGCTCATAAAATTCTGAAGTTCAAAAATTTTCGTCAAAAAGCTGGCTGAATTGCCCAAATTTACAGTTCCTGTGTCAAAACCATCTGCTGTTGAACCAGCTCCGGCAACTGCAAGCGCAAGCCACAAGAAAAATGTGATCACAGGACCAATCGCAACAATACACTTAAAATTTGTCCACCATTCGGAATATGCGTCTGATTTGATTATCGGAACGCCACCAATAAACCACGCAAGCGGAGCAAGCACAATCAAAACCCAAAGAGCAACAATGCGATACAACAAAATTCCAAACATGAGCAACATGATTACAAGCACCCAAGATAAAATAAAAACAGCGGCAATACTCGCAAACGCAAGATTCCATGATTCAACACCGGACCCTCCAGAATTATTAAGCACGCCAGAACTGCTTGACAGGCTCCATACTTTATTGAGTCCAAACATTTCAATCATGTTTCCAGCAGCAATTTCACGAAGCGCGTTTGCAAAAGTGAGCATGACAACTTGTCCAAAATCAATCATGATGCCGGCAAGAGTTTTGGAAAAATTGATGAGGATCGCAAAAATGAGCAAGCGAGGAACTTGCGTTTGCCATTTGAACTTACTGCCGCCAAAAATTGTTCCAAAAGCAATTACAATGAGCACTATCACGAAAAACATGTTCACTGTGTCGCGCATGAGAGCCCAGCCAGCTGTGACAACAGGAGCGTTTGAAAAATTGTTGTAAAGCATGACAGGAACCAAATACTCGATTACTGTCGCGATCAAACCTGCTAGCAAGCCAGAAAAAAGGTTTCCAACTGTTGCAATCAAATTTGCAATGTCATCTCCTGACGGAAGCCCCCACGCAAACACAGGCTTAGCAAACAAAATTCCAAAAATAATTACAAATACAAAAAAACTTGCGCGGCTACGAAGCCACAAAAGAGTCGCGCTTGCGCGTCGTTTTATTTTCTGCATATCTGATCGAATTATATCAGAAAAACAAAAGAAAAACCTGTGCGTTTGTGCACAGGCAAGAGTAGTAACTACGGGTTGCACTCGTTTGCAGTCCCGATTTTGAGCAAGGCAGAGCAACCAGATGCCGGGCCTCCAGGAGCGGACCACGTTGTTAGATCGAACGTTGTGTAGATAACTCCTTTGTAGATGATCTCGATGCTCGCGTCTGGGTCGAGGCTCGCAGTGATGCCGTTCCCGGCACAGAGCCAGGAAGTGGCAGGGTTGCCTTCACTCACATTGAGCCGGAAACCGCAAATTCCATCCGGAACCTGCTCGAACGAAAGAGATACGTCGTTGTCAGAATCGAATTCTGACTTGTCCCACCAACCGCCAAGATCTGACTTTTGGTAATACGCCTGAACGTTAAGTGTCCGAGGCGCAGAGTACGGATAGGTCACGATGAAAGAAACGGAGTCAAGCGCAGGCTGAAGCCTGCGGCTACCATCTTCTTCAGCCTCTTCAGCTTCTCCAGCTTCTTCCTTGAATCCAGCCATTTCGATCTCACCAGTGTCGTCTTGGTCAATGTACGGTTCATCCTTGGCCACAAGCATGGAATGGCCGCAGGTTGTCACGACTTCGCTTGAAATGCAGTATATGCCGCTCGCGCAATCGCCAACGACCTTTTGCACAGCAAGCACGACACCGCTGTCAACTTCGATGATCGGTCGCTCACCGAAACCGAGCAGAGTAAACGTGTGCCAGTCCTTGATCGGCATGGCGACATTTTGTTCAGCAACATACACGTCGCTCTTTGTATACTCTTTGATCAGAGTGCCATTTCGAAACTGCGCCAGACCGTCTTTCTCAGGCCAGTTCGAAAGATATGAATTCGACCAGTCAACGATTGGCGGAGGATCCCACGTGTAATACGAAAGTCCCCAGGAAGAAAGGACCGATTCCCAGCCGATCTCGTCTACTTTGATTCTGTACCGATTCCACTGGTTGGCGAGTCCATTCAACAGCCAAATCTGACCGAGCGGATCTCGAACAGCCTTGACAAATCCGGCATCGGAAATGTCAACGCCTTTCTTGTAACACGCCAGCTCTTCGTCAGAGATGATCACGAGATCCGAGAAGTCGTAGCCGAGGCTCCAGAACACGTTTTCGTTCGTGATCCATCGAACCTCGCCGTTTGAGATCAGATAGACTTTCGAATCATGCGCGGTCTTCACGAGAGTGCCGTCCGGATGCGAAAGCGCAACCGGAAGCGCGGACGTGTAATACTTGCCAACAGGCTCATCATCACCCTTTTTGCCGGTTCCAAGTCCACACACGAACTGTTCGCTTTCGAGCGTCTTTTCTTCACCGGAAGAATCGGAAACGACGTATGTCGCAGGAACCGACTCGCCGTTTTCTGCCGGAAGAGTCGCGTCGCCTTTGTGAAGGCCGACGTGAACGTGGTCGCCGGTGCATTTTCCAGTACAACCTTCGATTCCAATCAGCTGTCCGACCGCAACCTCGCACCCGTCGCAGACGATAATCTCGTCCAAGTGCGCGATCACGACGTAATAGCCGTTTCCGAGGTCAATACAGACGTGATTTCCGAATCCACTTCCGGTTGCCGCGAAAGTGTGGACGTACGCGTATCCGGAAACTGACGCATACAGCTCCCAACGTTCGACGTTTGAAGTGTCGAAGTCGAGATCGTTCGCAGTGCTCTTGAGGTAGTGGGTGTACTCGCCGCCAGCGCCCTGCGTGCACAGAATCGTCATGCCGTTCGGCAGAGGAATCTGCAACACGATTACACCTCCTCCGCCCTTGTTGCTGTTGTCTCCCTTGTTGCTGTTGTGGTTGAAAGGTTCGACCGACTGCTCACTCGTCTTCCCTGGCAAGTCGTCCTCATCAAGATCATGAGAGGACCCGCCACTTTGAGTATTCCTCGGAACCCGAACGCACGCGAAGATGGAACACGCGACCAGAATTTGCAGCAACTTACTGCTAGAGAACTTGGTGAACATGATTCACCTCTTTCTAGAGACGTCAACCGCCTCGTTCGGCGCGCGAGGCCTTCGCGCACCTGCTCGAGTGGGTTGACATTCTTGCGGCGCCTCCCGTCACCGCACTGTCAATTTTCACTGTTGATGTCCAAGGCTAATTTTTTGCCAAATCGTGATTCCGCGATGTCGATTCGAGAGACGTCAGTTTCACTGTTTCCGTCTCGTTCGTCGAACAGAGCAGAAAATCTCGATATATAGACATCACATTCCAAAATCGTACTCAATAACCCATTAAAATTATGACTGGCTTGTTTTTCACTCAGAAAAATCCTCAATGTATCTACAGATACATTTGCGGTTTTTCTGAGTTGCAAAACCGCGCCATTCATCAATTTTTCTTGGGTTCTAAGTATGATTTTGGAATGTGATGTCTATTGATATTAAAACATCAACTTTGATGGCTGTCAATGATTTTTAGCTAAAATAAGCAAAAATTTCTGTAATGTCAAACAAACATAACAAAATAAAACAAACAAAAAAACGCGAAGATTACAACAAATTTAACGTTCGCGTTTTAATAACATCTTACTGTGAATAACATTATCCAATTTTTTCCTTTCCAATCCACTGACGCAAAACTTTTGGAACAACAATACTTCCATCTTCCTCTTGATAATTCTCTAAAATCGCGATCAATGTGCGCCCGATCGCAAAAGCGGTTCCATTCAAAGCATGCGCAAACTCGTTTTTTCCTTTTCGACGAACACGAATGTTGAGCCTTCGTGTCTGAAAGTCGGTTGTGTTTGAGGTTGAGTGTGTTTCGCGATACATATTTTGCGACGGCATCCATGTTTCAATGTCGTATGTTCTCGCGGACGGTGTGCCTGTATCACCAGAACATAATTTCATAACTCGGTGCGGAAGCTCGAGGCCTTGCATGAGTTTTTCTTCCATCGCCAACAACTTTTCATGTTCTTCATCAGAATTTTCTGGAACTGTGAAGCTAAACATTTCAACTTTATCAAATTGATGTACGCGCAAAATACCGCGAGTGTCTTTTCCATAACTTCCGGCTTCGCGACGATAACACGGTGAAAAACCAGCATATCGCAAAGGCAACTGGCTTTCATCCAAAACTTCATTCATATGCATTGGACCAAGCGCTTGTTCTGAAGTTCCAATCAAAACCATTGGATCATTTTTTAGATGATAAATCTCCTCTTCTCCGCCGTGTTGAAGATATCCCATCGCGGCCATCGCTTCAATCGAAATCAAATGCGGAGGAATTACAGGAATAAAATTTTCTTTCAACAATTCTGAAAGCGCATATTGAATCAAAGCAAACTCGAGCAAAACTCCATCGCCTTTGAGATATGTAAATCGCGCGCCTGAAACTTTTGCCGCTCGCTCAACATCAATGATTCCTAAATGTTCTCCAAGTCCAAGATGATCTTTTGGTGTAAAAGAAAATTTTGTCGGCTCAAGAAATGTGCGAACTTGTTCATTTTGCGATCCATCAGTTCCGGTTGGAACGTCATCACGCAAAATGTTTGGATATTTAAAAAGTTCTGCGTTAAGCAATGTTTCAGCTTGTGTAAGTTTTTCTTCCCATTCTTTTATTTGTTCTTTGAGAAGTTTGCCCTGCTCGATTATTGCCGGACGATCTTCTGCTGATGCTGTTGAAACGTATTTGGAAAGCTCGTTCGCTTTTGTTCGAAGTTCTTGAACCTGTTCCAAACTCTCGGCTCTGTCTTTTGCGTGTTTTGTCGCAAACGAAACGTCAATGTCGCGACCGCGACGACGATTATTTTCAGCCACTTTATCTGGCTGTTCCAAAAGATATTTGATATCGACCATACCTCGTTATAATGCACGAAATTGAAAAAAATGTGAAGACCTAAAACAAAAAAGACGAGGGAAAACCTCGTCAGAAACGGATCATTTCACTTTGCAGAGTTCGAAACTGCTGTTGCAGTTCACACGTGGTGATTCGCCAGAACGAACAACGAGGCTCGGGCCAGCCTGCTCTGTCTCACTTGAACCGAACTTTGCAACGACTTTGTACGTTCCTGCCGGAACATTACATGGAAGTCTGTGGCGTCCGGAAGATCCGACAAGCCATGCTTTTACAGCATCGCCCTCGGGAGCAGAAAAACCAACGTGCACAGTTTCAACCACTTCGACCTTAGGCTCTTCAACCTTTGGTGGCGGTTCGACTTGTTTTGGTTTTTCGGTCTTTTTGAGTCTTGGAGTCGTAGAACCTTGAAGTCTTGGGGTGGCGGAAAGTTCAATTTCGAATCTCGAACGTCGAGCCTCTTCCTGCTCCAACGCTCGTTGATCGAACGTCGGTTTAGGAAACTCCGGAGTTGAAAGAACCGGCAACCCCATGTCGTCCCCCTCTTCGAGAGCCTGAGGGCTCCTCAGAGCCTCGAACGGCTTGGGAAGGGGGACGTTCACTGATTCGCTCAAGAAATACACGACTACGCCAGCTATCGCCAAGAACAGAGTTGCAACAACTGCTGTGAACTTCGCGATTGCTCCACGTCGAGCTTTTCGCACAAGCCGCAAATGCTCTTCATCGTCGAATCCATCGAATTCGTCGGTTTGCGCAAAGCCAATGTTCGGCGGCAAAATCCTCAATGGATCCCCTTCTCCGCCAAACAAGAGCGTCTGCGAAGACTTCGGAAGTTCAGAAAGAGCCGACTGAAGAGCTTCACGCAACTCTCGAACAGAACCATATCGCGTTTCAGGCCTGAGCATCGTCGCTTTTGTGATGATCTCCCGCAAAGATGCCGGAATTCCGACCATTAGCTCTGGTCTATCTTCGATCGCAGGCGCGAAAAAGAATCCAGCTGGCGGTTCCTGTCCGCGCATGATTGCCCAAAGCGTCACGCCAAGCGCGTGAACGTCGGCACGTTCATCAACAGTGGCCGCGCGATCAATCTGCTCCGGAGCCATGTAGCCGAGACTCCCCATTCCAACACCATCTCTGGTGTGATGAGTCCTGGCATCGTCCATTCGCGCGATTCCGAAATCTGTAACTTTCGGAAATCCATCTTTAGTTAGAAGGATATTCTCGGGCTTTACGTCGCGATGAATCACCTTTTTCGCGTGCGTTGCTTCAATGCCAGCGCACACAAGGATCATCATGTTGACAGCGACGTCCGGCGCAAGCGCGCCGTTCTTTACAACGTAATTCCAGAGATTCCCTCCGTCAACCCACTCAAGAACGATGTACGACAACCCATCAATCTCATCAAGGTCGTAAACCTCGACAATTGACGGATGTCTGATCCTGCGAAGGATGCGCGCTTCCTTTTTGAACCTAGAAATCACTTGATCGCTTGCCAGTTGGTCAGGATTGATGATCTTGATAGCAACCGGCAAATCGAACTGCGTATCTATCGCGAAGAAAACCGTTCCCATTCCGCCTTGGCCAACTTGTCTTTCGATTCTGAAACGGCCACTGCGATGCGTCGCGAAAGCCTCTTTGATCGTTTCCAAATCAATCATGGATCCTCCTCGTCTCCAAAACCGATTTGAAATCCGACGCCGATTCCAGTGAGTACAACTGCGAGCCCGGCAGTCCCAACCGCTGTCCAGCCAAAAGCGTTCGCGCGATCGCGATAGCCCGGCAGATCAGAATCCGGAGTTGACTGTGCGTTGAAGAACGACTTTTCGCGGAGCGCAAGAGCGTAAAACGTTCCAGCGACCAGTGTTGAAACCCCTGCCACGATATACCATGGAGCCGGCTTTTTCCAAGTCGGCGTTGTATCAAGCCCCAAGTCTTTGGCTGTAACGCCGTAAACATTTTTACCCCAGACCGGCAATTTCTCGCCTAGCTGAATGTAGCGGGTTTCGATCCACACGTCTTTTGGGCCGTAGACTTGAATGACAAGCGGGGTTGAAGAAAGCCTTGGCGCATTTCTCACACCGCCAACGATCGCGTATCCGCCTTCTGGCGCAAACACTGATTCCGGAAGTCCGTCGTCTTCGTTTGCCGCGCGAGCATAAAGTTCGTTCAGACGATGTCCAACTGGCGCAATGCTCTCTGGCAATTCGTAACCTGGCTCAAGTCTCCGTGCCGCGTGAAACTCTGCGATCACGCGAGCGTCGTTGTGACGCGTGAAAGCGTCAAGCGCCATTAGCCGATGAAACGCGGCCGCGTCTGATGGACTAATCGGTTCTGCAACACAAACTACGATTTGCTCTCTGGCACGTTGTGCTTGTTGAAGAAGCTCGGCCACGTTCATGTCAGAAAACGCGTTCTCGCCTTGGATTGCCGCCTGCCGAAGTTCGGAGGCAGACACGGGACTTGGACAGATCGCTTGGGCAGACTTGGCCCAAATCAGCGCCGCCATGGCGCAAAGAAACATGACATTTCGCATACCGCCTCCAATTCTCGCTTTGTCATTGCGAGGGCTATTCTTAGCACAATTCCATCCAAACGTCAATTGTTTGTACACTTACCCTTATGAGGTGACAATATGCTAGGTTAGGGGTAACAAAGGGTAACTCCTTTGAAATATACCTAAAAACCATACCCCTGCAGCTCCAAGAGATATTAGATTCCGTTGGTATAAACAGGTCGAACAATACAACAAGACTGTTCAAGAAGTTTGTGAAATTTTTGGGATCTCAAAAAAGACTTACTATAAATGGTACAGACGC
>JACQXU010000046.1 GCA_016208545.1 Candidatus Uhrbacteria bacterium
GATTCGATCTCTGCGTGTATATCTTGAACCTTTGTCATTGCGAGTCCCGCCAAGGCGGGATGAAGCAATCTCTGGGATTGCTTCGTCGTCGCAAAGCTCCTCCTCGCAATGACGGATAAAGATATTTACGCAAAGATCGATTTTTATTGAATGATCACAGACACATGGCGGAATCTAGAATATCAACACAGAGATTGCTTCGTCGGCCAGTGACCTCCTCGCAATGACGTTAATCTTCCAGATCCCGCCATGTGTCCTGAAGTGGTTCGACATCCATCACATAGCAAGGAGGAGATGCTACGGACGGACATCAAACCGCTTCAGAAAGCAATAGAAAAGAAGCTGGAGAAGCTGAAGAGGCTGAAGAAGTTGGAGTAATTTGACTGCAATTCTTTCTAATTCTGAACGTCGCAATTTATCATATTTTGGAAGAAATGTCAAGGGATATAACAAAAAACACCCATTTTTGGGCGGAAAAGAGGCTGGAGAAGCTGAAGAAGTTGGAGAGGTTAAAAAACTAACAATTCATTTTTGCAATAAATGATCTAATCATGTGCATGATCTCATTCATTTCCAAACGAAGTTTTGTTTCCTTAACTTTATCGCAATATCCAAGTCTTTCACAAATTTCTAACTGCGTTTGTAATTCAGCACAGGAAGCAATTGATCGAAATAAATAAACACGAAAGTCCTTGCCACTTGATCGCATTTTCCCTTCAGATATATTAGACGGTATTGAAACACTTGCACGTCTCATTTGTGATATCAAACCGTATTTTTCTTCATCAGGCAACGACTTTGTAAGTCTATAAATCTCTTCAACTAAATTCATCAATCGTTTCCAAATTTCAAGTTCTCTATATTCATGTTCCATACTTCTGCTTCTTTAGCCTCTTCAGCTTCTACAGCTTCTCTACTCTACTCATGCACAAATTGATGCCTTTTTCGAAGACGTTCAGATTGAAGTAAAACATAACCGATGCCGACAAAGCCGGCTAAGAAAAATCCTGACAAAATGTTTGCAAGTATGTTTGGTTTAACAGGCCAGCGTGAATTTAGTGGAGCGTCGATCAATCGAACTTGGACATTTCCGCCGGACGTAAATTCTGAAACTCGATTGGTTAACACAAATGCAACAGCGCGGACGATTTGTTCGGCTTGTTTTATGTCTTGATGATAAGCTGAAATAGTGAGTAGACCGGATCCGCGTGAAACTGTTGCAGAAACTGTTTTGCTCCAAGCGTGGCGACGCTTAACATCATCGAGTGGAAAAACGTCTTCATCAATATCAAAACCGCTTTTCATAACTTGATCAAAAAATGTGCTCGTATAAATTATTGTTGAAAGATTTTCAGCAATACGCTCTTCAGAACGAGACGCTGTGTAGGCGTCAACTTGAGTTCCGATGTTTTGTAAAATAAGCAAACGCGCTGTTGAAGCGTATCGAAGCGGCTGAACAAATGAAATGACAAGCGACAAAACAAGGCCGAGCAAACCAAACATGATTATTGTTTGCCAGGCGTTTGTGAGATCGCGTAAGTGGTTAGAAGGCATAATGAAAAAAGTAGCAGGTATTAAGTAGTAAGTATTAGGTATACACGCTTTTATTTTTACGCATATACTTACTACCTGCTACTTACTACTTTACTACCTTTTTTCTTTACTTCAAAATCACCTCAACCGTTTTCACTTCTCCAGCGCGATCAAAAGTGATTGAAATTTTGTCGCCAACTTTATACTCCTCGAGAATTTCATCAAGTCCTTTTGTGCTGTTAAGCGATTCCACATTTATCGTCAAAATAATATCACCAACTTGAAACCATTTATTTTTTGAATTTCCGTAAACAAGCGCACCATTTTTCAAACCGCGACTTAATTTGAACGAAATGTCAACTTGATGACTCAAGTCAACATAATTCACACCAAGCGACGCGCGGGAAATTTTTTTCGTTTCAAGCAAAGAACGAAAAGCCGGCAAAATACTTTCAAACGGCAGAACAATTCGATCTTGTCCAAATCCAATCACGTCTCCACTCAAATTAAAAACCAAAAATCCTTCTGAAATTTCTTTGTCCAATAATAAACGACGTTGAGGTTTATCAGAGGAACCCGATTCTGCTTGCGGCCAAACGTGTTCACTGATGGTCGCTGGCAAAAACGCGCGAGATGATTCCACCACAAAAACCTGTTCTCCAAGTCGCGTTTCCCTGCCATTTCCAAAAGACGCAACAGGCAAATTATGCGCGTCGAGTTTCAAAAATAATGTTTGTGTTATTGAATCGTAAACGCTTTCAGAAACTGAATACATTTCACCATTCGCTAAAACGCGCGCAGTTTTGAAAGATGAAACGCGTGATGGATCAATAGAAACAATCGCGACCCAACCATCAGTTGTGAGAATCACACCGCGATCAGAAATATCATCTGAAGAATAACCAAGCGGACCGGCCATTGTTCGATAAATTTCAACAACACTTGGAAGCGATGATTCAATCAAACCTGCCACAGCTTCGTTGTATGAAGACGGAACGTTACGAGGTTTTTCTTGATCAACACGAAGCGGCGCTGTTAATTCAGAAAGCTGAAATGCGTAATCTGAAAGATATGAAGATGTCCAAGCAGTGCCCAAAATACCGCTCGCGGCGCCAAGAACGACCGAAAGTAAAACTGTGTAGATAAGTGTTCGAAAAGAGGAAGACATATAATAATGACTAATTTCCAATGACAAATGCCCAATTTGACGTCTTATCAGTAGACATTCATTGGTCATTGATCATTTAACATTTGACATTCTTGTCATAGCCAATTCGCGCTGGCGACAATCAAAATAAGTAAAATCGCGGATGTAATTAGATACCGAAGTGCGACTTGTTTTGAGAGCTTATGGCGGACTTCGGCTCGTGTCAATCCTAGAAACAAATAAAAAAATAATGTGATGAGCGCGGCATTGGTGTACAAACCGCTTGGCAAAAACGCGAGTGTGACAAAAAATTCTGTTGTAAGAATCGAGCCAGCGATCGCGTACGGCTTCGATCTTGCTTCGTCAACCTTGCTCACCCAAAGAGTTCCGTACAAAATAAAAAGTGAAAGCAGAAAAAAAATCGGCGCGAGCGCCCAAAGAGGTGTTTGAACAAGAAGATTGACTCCGTAAGCAACCGACGACAGAAAAAAAATCGTGAGGACGTTCAACAAAAGAGTCAGATATTCAATCGAATACGGCTGATACTGACTTGTGAGATGAGTGAATTGAAAAATATATTCGGAAAACAAAACAAGAAACAAAACTGATAAAATCGCTAGCGCAAGAGAAATTGTCGGTTGTTCAAATAAAAAAATCATTCCAAAAGACGCGAGCAAATACAAAATTGGAGTTCCAAGAAAATGCCAAAATTGAAATGTGCGAACTTTGAAGTGAAGCAAACGCGCGTACAAAAGCGCGATCAAAATAATCGTGATCGCCAAACTCAAAAGAGGAGGAAACCAAATCAAAAATAGCGACGCAAAACCGAGCGAAGCAATAAGTCCGATTGCAAATGGTGTAAGACGGTGAATGAGGATCATAGTTGGTAGTTGGTAGTAAGTATATGCGTAAGAACAAAAAGCGAGTATACCTAATACCTACTACTTAATACCTTACTACTTTTTATTTTCAACTTCCGCAACTACTTTCCCGCGGACAACAACACTTCCCTCTTTATATTCAACTTCCTCAATCTGCACATACGATCCTAAAATTTTGTTTGCGTCAGCTAGCTGATCTTTCACAAACGATTGCAAAAATAAAGCAGTGAACGAATCTGGCACTGATAAAGAACCGATTTTTAATTCTTCAGGAATCAACTCAACTGCGCCATCTTTGATATTCGCTTTGACGGAAAGTGTGAGGGCTGTTCCGGATTCTGAATTGGAAAGCGGCAAGAAAAAAGTAAATCCACGATCAGACGAAATTGACACTTGCGATAATCCAGCGTCAATCAATCCATCAGCGCTCGATTCAAGAATTGATCGAAGAGAAGCTGTAAGCGATTCTTCGGTTAATGTAAGTGAAATTGTTTCGTTTACAGAACCTGTTTTGAGTTTTGACAAAACTTGCTCCTCGAGAACTTTTTCAATTGGCACGCCGGGATTTACCAAACGTTCTGGTTCTGGTTTGTCAAAAGCAAATTTACTAAACACAGGAACTTCAACAAGTCCTGTTGACGCAACAGCCCACACAGCCGCAAATAGCAATCCAACAATCACGATAAAAATCAAAATCGTGCAATTTCGAAATGGATGACGTTTTTTTGTGGAGCTAATTTCTTTTATCACCTCACCTTTCATCTGTTGCAATTCTTCTTTTACTTCAGAGCCTTTTTCGATCCTTGTCATATTGTCGCTAATAATTCAACAAAACTTTTGAAACTAACTGAAAAATCTTTTTGCGAACGAAGATCTGCTTGCAACTGACTTAACGCGACAGCGAGTTCAAGATGTATTTCCTTAAACTCTGATGGCACGCGAAGCGCAAGCAATTCAGAAAGAGTATTTTCAACTAAAACTAACCGAGCAATGTCATTTTCAGCAGTGCCAAACGATACTTCAAATTTTTTCCCAATCGTTTTTATACTGTTTGTATATTCTTGCGATGAAACTGGTGTTATAAATTGCTGAGAAATTTCTGCTGGTTTGAACGAATCCGTCAAACTAAAAAACATGAACACAACCAGTCCAACTGTAAGCAAAATAAGAATCGGAAGAAAAAAAGTTCGGTGATGATGGTGAAAAATGTTCATACTGAATTTTTAAATGCGTCTTCGACAACAACGGCTACCATTGTTGCAAGTGGAATCGCGAGAATCGCGCCAATTATTCCTCCAACTTTGAGTCCGATGAGAAGCGCGAGAATGCTCAAGATCGGACTTAGTCCTGTCACTTTTTGCATTATTTTTGGCACGAGCACGTTATTTTCTATTTGTTGGATAACTAAATACAAAAACACAACACCAATTCCAATAAATGTAGATTGAGCAAATCCAATAATCGCGGCTGGAATAAGTGAAACAATCGGCCCGACGTAAGGCACAATTTCAAAAAGTCCTGCAAGAACCGCAAGCAAAAGCGCATATGGAACTCCCAAAAGTTTAAGTCCGATATAAACCACCAAGCCGACAAAAAATCCAAGAATGATTTGCCCGCGCAACCACGCGCCGATTTTTGCCTGCATTTTTTTAAGAAGCTGTGTTATGTACGGCTGATATTCAACTGGCGCCAAAGTTTTGAAATATTTTCTCATGCTGTCTTCTTCAACAACCATGTAAAACGCAAGAACAAGCACAATTAGAAGCGCGGCAAGTCCTCCAAAAAAACCTTTGACTGTTGTGAAAAGTGAACTCGCGGAAGCTGTGATGTTTTGTTGGAATGACTGAATGCTGTTTGTTATGTTTTCAAGAAATTGATGTTTTGCTTGAAATTGAACAAAAAAATCAAATGTGTCGGTTGAACGCAAAGAAATGTTTTGAACTAGTTGAACAGATTGTTCGGCAATGATCGGAGCCAAGACAATAATAATGACTGATGTAAGCGCAAGAAGAATTGTGTAAACGATAAGCACAGCCAGGCCGCGCGGAATGCGATTTTTGGCAAACCAGTCGGCAAACGGATCAATCACTGACGCGAGCATTATCGCGACAACCAAAATCGCAACAATTTCGCGGATGTACCACAAAAACCACAAACCGAGAATAATGATAACGGCTTTGATGAAAGTGCTGGTTGAGATGTTGATCGTGTTTGAGGACATTGGAATAAAGCTTTAAAAAAAGTATATCACAGAGTCACGTGACTATGGAACGATCTTTTGTTTCTGACCTCTGATTTCTGACATCTGACATTTGACAAAAACGCGAAAACTCTGTATCGTCAAGCGACGAGAGTTGGAATTATTCCAACATCTGACCTCTGACGTCTGACTTCTTAACTGGGGCTGATCGGTATCGATGGAAGATCCTTACATTGTGATCAAGCCGAGGCTGTGTGTTTCCTCGTTAATCCGACGCACAAGACGATAACTGCAAACAACGTCATTGCGAAAATTAAGAACGCGTTTCGCGTTCCAACATTCGCTCCTGTTCTCGCTTAATAAGCGAGAACCGTCCGCCTCGATGATGCTCAATAATCGAATCGCGGCGTCATAAATGTGAGCTGGAAAGTGCTGTCGTTGGTCTCGCACTTTTAAGAATTGCGATCAACACCTGCACGCGTATTTGTTTCCACTTCAAGCGCGCGCTTGCAAACAAGTGGAAATGAGCTTGGAAAAATCACAGTGTGAAGCCTTACCAGACCGGGGTTCAATTCCCCGCAGTTCCACCAACTAAAAAAACTGTGGCTTGCCACGGTTTTTTTAGTTATGTTATGAGTGAAATCTTTGAAATTAAAAAAGACGTCCTTCGTTTGAAGAAACGTCAGATGTCAGACAACCTCCTTGAAGATCCTCTCAATTTGCGCGACTGCGATCGGATGATAGCCGGAACGCGCACGATCAAACACTTCACGCGCCCAATCGAGCCACTCGGGACACTTTACCGCGGCACGGTAGAGCGGAAGAATGTACTTCATCCTACCAACCGTTGTCAGAAGCGATTCTACTTCCTGTTGGATTATTTCATCCCTGTACCCGATTTCAAGGCAAAGCAGAAGGTACGACCAGCGAACCTCGATGTTCGGGATATGTGCCAACCCGAATTGTTCAAGCTGTTTTCCGTAGCTTGCTGGAACGTTGCGCGAGAGCGATTGAAGGTACAAGACCCACTGCAGTGGACTCCACGAACGAGTTTCAATCGGAACAACTTCGTATTCTGCGTCAGCCATTGCGACTCTGGCTTTTTCCGAGATTATCAACGAAGTGTTGCCAGGCATCCCTATTCCATCAACCCAATCAGTGAAACCCACCCGATCTAGGGCTCCTGGCAACTCTTCAGCCACGAAGTCGAGGAATTTCTGTGTGCTGATAGAAGTGAATCGGAATCGCTCGATGTAGCGCCGAACGAACTTGTCGAAACTCTCACGTCCAACTGCGAGCTCGAGCTCGCGGATGAAGTGAGCGCCCTTTGAGTACGGAACATGCGAGAATACATCGTCAAGATCATCGTCACAAGTGAGAGCAACACGAAGCTTTGTCCAAGCTCCTTTTCCAGATTCGGTGAGACGCTTTAGGTCTCGATAAAGATCACGATACTGCACTGCGATGTGCAAGCTAACCTCATCCTCTCCGAACAATGCTTCAAGAAGTCTCCACTC
Source organism: Candidatus Uhrbacteria bacterium (assembly GCA_016208545.1). Taxonomy (GTDB): domain Bacteria; phylum Patescibacteriota; class Patescibacteriia; order UBA9934; family GWF2-40-263; genus JACQXU01. Next base: position 7,279 of record JACQXU010000046.1, read on the forward strand.
AAACCAAGTTGTCCAGCCTTCATTCAGCCAGAAGTCGCCCCAGTTTGAATTTGTGATCAGGTTTCCAGTCCACGAGTGAGCGAGCTCGTGCCAGACCACATAAGTCATAGAACAGTCGCCAACAACGATCGTTGGTGAAAGGAACGCAAGTCGCGGATTCTCCATTCCGCCGTACGGGAACGAAGGCGGAAGCACGAGCATGTCGAACCGTTCCCATTCGTAAGGTCCGGCCAGACGCTCGGCCACGCCCATAACGCGTCCGATATCTTTGAACTCGTTTGCCGCGGCCTCGACCATTTCGTGCTCGGCGTATACGCGACAACGATCCGTGATATCTCTTGCTTCCAACTCGCCAACAGCGAGCGAAACGAGATACGCAGGAATCGGCTGACGCATTATCCATTCATCTACCGCCGACATTGCTTCTTTACTTCCTCCTTCAAACCTACCGATTAAGTGCGCACCCATTACCGCGCGCAATTCTTTCAGAATTGTGATTTTCGCGGAGAAAGTGAAGCGAACTTCAGGTGTGTCCTGACACGGCAAGAAACTTCTTGTGTGCAAGCACTGACCTTGAGTGAACATGAATGGATGGCGTTTGCCGCTTGTCTGCTCTGGAGTAAGCCACTGCAGACCAGACGCATTTGGACTTGTGCTATACCAAATCCAAATTTCTCTGCTTTCCGGAACTACGAATTGGATTCCACCACCGAGAACAGAATGACTCGGCAATTGCGTGTAATGAAGCTGTTCGAAATTCTCATCCTCGAAGGACAGGATACTGATGTCGCGAAGATCGAGAGTCGTTTCTCCAGCCGCATCGAATTGTATGTGAGCTCTGCACTTCAAGACATGTTGCTTGAAGTTCACTTCCACCCACCATTCAACATTCGTCATCTTCGGCTGGCCAGGAACGTAATGTGAATGAGGATCACCGCGAACAGGTTCGTCTGCCATTTTGGCACCTCCTGAACAAAACCCTATCACTCCTTCATCTTTTCGCGCAAGTGTCGTTCAATATCTCTTTTTTTGATAGTTTCGCGCTTCTCATATTTCTTTTTTCCGCGAGCCACAGCAAATTCAAGCTTCACCAAATTGCCTTTTAGATAAAGACTTATGGGAATAAGCGTCAAACCCTCGGCTTTTCTCTTACCGATTAGCCTATTCAACTCGCGTTTGTGAATTAGAACTTTTCGATCGCGTGTTGGATCATATTCTTGTTGAACTCCAGCGGCCGGAGGATATTTTGAAATGTGAGAGTTCTTCAGCCAAAGCGTTGTGCCTCGAATGTCGAGAAATGCGCCTTTGAGCTGAACCGATCCGGCTTTTGCCGATTTAACCTCTGGCCCAGTCAAAACCAAACCTCCCTCGAATTTATCAAGGAGTTCGTAATCAAACCGCGCGTGTTTGTTTATGACTAGTGACATACTTGAACTCCACTTTACACGAATGCTTGTATTTTTTCACTGTTTTACCTATACTGCCATCATCAAATTATGCCAGGTAGGACAACAATGATCTATCACCTGTCCTCCCAAGCATTAACATAATTCGTTCGACACTCTACGTTAGGAGTCGTATAAATGACAGTCAAAGAAACACCAACAAATGTAAATATCATTGTTGTACTACCGGGTATGCGTATTCATCGCCATCGCCAAAGAAAATCAGCATTAAACATCCAAAAATATCGAGCGAATGATCGTATTCGTAGCGAAGAAGTCCGCGTCATTGACGAAAATGGTCAAATGCTTGGCGTTATGCCGACGTCTAAAGCTGTTGCGTTAGCTCAAGAAAAAGAACTCGACTTGGTTGAAGTGTCGCCGCTTGCGACTCCGCCAGTTTGTAGAATCTTGGACCACGGTCAATTCAAATATCAAAAAGAAAAAGAAGCAAAAAAACAAAAAGCGCAATCAAAAGAAGTTGACATGAAAGTAATTCGTCTTTCTGTGCGAATCGGAGATCATGATTTGGAAGTTAGGTTGAATCAGGCTGGCAAATTTTTGGACCGTGGCGATAAAGTGAAAGTCGAGCTTCCAATGCGCGGACGCGAAAAAACGCATCGAGACGTTGCTGAAGAAGTTATGAAACGGTTTGTTGAAGGTTTGCGAGTGAATTATAAACTTCGAGTTGATGAGGAATTGAAGTATTTGGGAGGACGATTTTCGATAGTTGTTGCCAAATCTTGACAGTAAATGAGCATTTCTTTATACTTCGGACGCGATATGCCCGGTAGGACAACAATGATCAGTCTCCTGTCCTGCCGTGCATTTACATAGATAGTACGCCGGCCTACGTAGGGTGTCGTTACAGCGTCAGTTAAAGAAATACTAACAGATGCAAAAATCATTGTTGTACTACCGGGTATGAAAATCAAAACACACAAAGCCGTTTCAAAACGGTTCAAAGTCACAAAAACTGGAAAAGTCCTCAAACGTTATTGCGGACAGGATCATTTTAATAGCCGAGATCCAGGAAAAATAACACGCAAGAAACGTCGTGACAAAACTTTTGTTTCGCACGCAAAGGCTGTAAAAACTTTAATCGCAAACTAATATGCCACGAGTAAAACGAGGAGTCCAGCACGTCAAACGACGCAAAAGTCTGCTCTCAAAAACAAAAGGAATGATGTGGCGACGAAAGTCGAGTATCCGTGTGGCACGGCCTGCGATGCTTAAAGCCGGCGCTTACGCATATCGCGATCGTCGCAATAAAAAGCGAGCGTTTCGAAGACTTTGGCAAGTTCGCCTGAATGCCGCGCTTCGTCCAATGGAAACCACATACAGCCGATTCATTGATGGATTGAAAAAGGCTGGTATCATGCTTGATCGAAAAATTCTATCAACGCTTGCAAAAGATCATCCGGAAGTATTCAAAAAAGTGGTTGAAGCAGTAAAATAGTTGACAAAATAGCACTTCTGTGCTATTTTTGTTTGTTCCGGAATGGGTTCCGGACAAGAATTGGAGGATTTCCAATGGGATATTCGCTGTTATTGGTCCAGCGACCCTTAACGGTAGGGGTCGGGTTCATGGTTCTTCTTCACA
>JACQXU010000047.1 GCA_016208545.1 Candidatus Uhrbacteria bacterium
CAGATTATCCGATCTTTGTCTTTGCTTGGGCCATAGTGGCCTAGCAGAACCTGATAAACAGTAGTCGTGTTGGAATAACCGAGCAGTTCGAGAGATTGTTCTATTGAAAGGAGACCGAACCCGACAAGTTCTGTAAAGTTCCGACGTGCCGTTGGAATTCTTTCCCACTCGATCACACGGTAGCCCAGAAGTTCGAGAAAGCACATGAGCTTTATGAGCTGTAGGCCGTTTGGAAGCGATTCTGCACTGTGGAGCCATCTAGTTACGGCTTTAGCTTTCACACCACAGAAGTCTGCAATTGGTTGTCTGGCGTGTGCCGCTTTTTTGGACCCTTTCGGATGCCTTGATTCGAGTCTTGCGTTCAGGTCGTGTACACAATCTTCAAGGTGTCCACGGAATTCTTCACTCACATAAATTCCTCCATAATTCAACGGTTGTTTTGTTCAAAGTGGCAAATCCACAATGAACAGGCTATTTTACATATGTTTTGTTTTGTGTCAATAGGTCTTAAAAGAAAACTATCCTTCACTAAGTGAAGGATAGTTTTTGGTCAGCACTTCAAGACTTTGTGATTTTTGACTCCATGACTTTTTCTACACAATCAACGCAACAATCAACAACGCGACAATATTCAAAATTTTAATCATTGGATTGATGGCTGGGCCGGCCGTGTCTTTGTACGGATCGCCAACTGTGTCGCCGGTTATTGCGGCTTTGTGAGTGTCCGAGCCCTTTCCGCCGTAGTTTCCAGATTCAATGAATTTTTTAGCATTGTCCCATGCGCCACCACCAGTTGTCATTGAAATTGCAACAAAAAGTCCAGTTATGATTGAACCAATCAATAAACCGCCAAGCGCTTCAGGACCAAGCAGAAATCCAACAACAATTGGAGACACAACAGCCAAAACAGACGGAACTATCATTCTACGAAGCGCTGCTTGCGTTACAATATCAACCGCTTTTCCATATTCGGGTTTTGCAGTTCCCTGCATAATGCCTGGAATTTCGCGAAACTGGCGTCGTACTTCTTCAACAACAGCGCCAGCTGCTTTTCCAACAGCCTCCATTGCCATTGCGCCAAAAAGATATGTGACAAGCCCACCCAAGAAAAGTCCTGCGATAACACGAGGATCAACAAGCGTGAATGAAATTTGAACACCTTCAGCTTCGATCGCATGAATATAATCTCCAAACAAAACTAGTGTTGCAAGACCAGCTGATCCGATCGCATAGGCTTTTGTGACAGCTTTTGTTGTGTTGCCAACTGCGTCAAGTGGATCAGTAACATCGCGAACTTCTTTTGGAAGCTCTGCCATTTCGGCAATTCCACCAGCGTTATCTGTAATTGGACCAAATGCATCCATTGCAACAATTATTCCAGTGAGTGAAAGCATTGCCATTGCCGCGATCGCGATTCCGAAAAGTCCAGAGAATTGATATGAAACCAAAATTCCAAGAACGATTGTGAGAACCGGAAGCGCTGTTGATTTCATTGAAAGCGCAATTCCGGCAATGATATTTGTTCCATGGCCTGATTGAGAAGCTTTTGCGAGCTCCTGAACAGGTTTGTATGATGTTCCTGTGTAGAATTCTGTAATGATTATCATAAGCGCTGTGACAATGAGCCCAACAAGCGCACTGAAATAAACATTGATTGAATTCAATCCTTCAACTCCAGAGAGCATTTTAGTTGTGACAGGATAAAAACCGATTGCGGCAAGAACTCCAGCCACAATCAAACCTTTATACAACGCTTTCATTATTTTTTTATCAGCGCTGATTTTTATAAAAAATGTTCCGATTATCGAAGCTATGATCGCAATTGCACCAAGCGCTAAAGGATAAATAATGATTGTTGGATTTCCTTCAAACAAAAGCGAAGCAAGAAGCATTGTTGCAACTGATGTTACAGCGTATGTTTCAAAAAGATCGGCCGCCATTCCAGCACAGTCGCCGACATTATCGCCGACGTTATCAGCAATAACTCCAGGGTTTCGCGGGTCGTCTTCTGGAATTCCAGCCTCTGTTTTTCCAACCAAGTCTGCTCCGACATCAGCCGCTTTTGTGAAAATTCCGCCGCCCAAACGCGCAAACACGCTGATGAGCGATCCGCCGAATCCAAGTCCGACAAGCGCTTGGACATCGCCTGTTGCCGCGTAAAATCCCGCGACTCCAATTAGCGCAAGTCCGACAACAAAAAGTCCAGTAACTGATCCGCCGCGAACCGCAACATCCATTGCCGCAGATAATCCGTGTTTTGCGGCTTCAGCGGTTCTAACGTTTGAACGAACTGAAACCGACATTCCGATAAAGCCGGCAAGGCTTGATAAAACTGCTCCAACTAAAAATCCAATCGCGAGCGTCCAATTTAGAGCGAATCCTAAAATAAAAAAAATCACAATTCCAATTCCAGCGATCATTTTATATTGGCGCGACATGTAAGCGTTTGCACCTTCTTGAATCGCAAGCGCGATTCCTTTCATTTTTCCTTCTCCGGCTGGACGTTTCAAAATCCATTGAATTAAAGCGACGCCATATAGAAGCGCGAGAATTCCTGCACCGATTGCGTAATAAGTTGTGGGCATAGAAGAAGTTTGTAGTGAGTAGTTTGTGGTTAATAGTTATGGATTTAAGACAAAAGATGAGGATATACTAGAAAAAAAAAGGCATTTTGTCAAAGTTTCATTGACTGTTTGATCATTTTTTGTTACTATTTTAAGCGCTTAATAAGCTTTTTATTCGAATCAAATTTAAACAATTCGTCGTCCGCACACTTCTTGGGTTTTTCAACGGACTCATATTCTTTAAACGCTACGGTGGCACAGGTTTTGGCATTATAACCAAACCGCTTTCAATCGTAGGTTTTTTTTTAGTTCGCTGTATTGGAATTCCAATGTATCGCTTTACTTTTTTTATTCGACATTTAATTTACAGAATTGCGCGTCCGACAAAACATAAACTTTTGCGCATTATCACAAATCGTTACACAGTTCACGCAATGATGGTTATTCTTGTTGGCGCGGTTGTGTTTGTAAATTTTGGCACACGCGAAGTTCGTGCACAGACGTTTGGGCAAAAAAGTATTTTGTATTCACTTGTTGCAGTTGATGATCTTCAAACAGTTGATGTTGTAACAGCCAGTGATCGAGTTGTGACAACTGGAACAAATGTTGCGTATCTTAAAGACACAATTTTGGACGCAAGTACACACGTTGATTTGAATTATTTTGATGAATCGTATGTGACTCCAACAACTGGCGCGGAAGGCACGACTGTTCCTTCTGTTCCTGTTCGCGAAGAAATCGAAATTTATGTTGTTCAAGAAGGAGACACACTTGGCCAAATTTCTGAAAAGTTTGGATTGAATTTAAGCACTGTTCTTTGGGCAAACAATTTAACTTTTCGCAGTACAATTCAACCAGGGCAAAATTTATCCATTTTGCCTTCAAATGGAATCTTATATACAGTCAAATCTGGCGACACTCTTTCACGTATTGCACGTAGATACAATGTAGAGTCAGAAAAAATTCTAGAACAAAACAAAATTGCAAGCGCAGATCGTCTTTCAATAGGTGTTGAACTTTTGATTCCAGGTGGAGAACCAATTTCTCAAGCGCCGCGACGTTCAGCACCAGTTGCAAATTTGTTTGTGTCCCCTTCCACTCAAAAAGTTACAGAAGGTTATTGGCTTTGGCCAACAGACTGGCGAGTTATTACGCAGTATTATAATTGGAGACACACAGGAGTTGATATAGACGGCGATTATACGACAAATAGCTATGCGGCTCGCGATGGAGTTGTGATTTACAGCGGCTGGCGCGGAGGATACGGACTGACTGTTGAAGTTGATCACGGTGACGGATATGTAACTCGATACGCACATCATTCGAAAAATTTTGTTTCAGTTGGAGATGTTGTGAAAGCTGGAGATGCGCTTGCTCGAACAGGAACAACAGGGCGTTCAACAGGTACACACTTGCATTTTGAAGTAATTAAAAAAGGTAAATTCCAGAATCCGCTTGATTATGTTAGGTAGTAGGAAAGTAGTAAAGTAGAAGAGTAGAAAAGGGAAAATTATGCAAACATGCAAGCAATGCAAAAAAGACGTTGAACTTTGGAACAAAAAGTGTGGCTCATGCGGTTTTCATCTTGTGCTTGAACCAGATGAAATGCGTCGTGCAAGATTTTTACGCGGCCCGTCTCTTGGAGCAATGTTTTTTACTCAAGGTTGGGCACTTGGCGCGAAACTCTATCTTTGGTTTCTTCTTTCGCTTGTTCCGATCGTTGGATTTGTTGTTTTATTTTTGCTTTTAATTTTTGGCCGCCGATGGTCGTGGAAGTATGGAGCTTGGGCAAGTTGGGAAGAGTTTACTCGCCGTATGCGTTTACTTGATTTTTTAGCAGTTATTTGGGTTTTAATTTTGATTGGAATTTATTTTTGGATTCGTTAGTCTTTTTTTGAGACACGAAATTGCAAAGCCTCTGCCAGATGATATTCTTCAACTATTTTTGACTGGGCAAGGTCAGCAATTGTACGCGCAACTTTTTGAATTCGAAAATATCCGCGTGCGCTAATCATTCCATGAGAAAACGCTTCGTCCAAAAGCGTTTTTGCTTTTTGCGACAAGCTCGCGAAAGTTTTAAGTTCAGATGAACTCATTTCGTGGTTAAGTTTTATATATGTTCCTTCAAAACGGTTTTGTTGAATTTCGCGTGCAATCACAACTCGATCGCGAACTTGCTCGGAAGTTTCTCCTAGATTTTCCGCAGTCAAATCTTTTGGTTCAACATTTGGAACATCAATTACCATGTCTATTCGATCAATAAGCGGTCCGGAAATTCGTTTTTGATATTGATCAATTTCTCTTGCGCTACAATTACAAACACGTTTTGGATCATTCAAAAATCCGCAAGAACACGGATTTCTAGTTGCAATAAGCTGAAACCGAGCTGGAAAAGTAAATGCGCCAGCGGCTCTTGCAACAGTCACAACGCCGTCTTCAAGCGGCTGGCGCAAGTTTTCAAGAACATGACGCTGAAATTCCGGAAGTTCATCAAGAAATAAAACACCTCGATGCGCCAAACTCACTTCTCCAGGTGCAGGCCATGATCCGCCGCCAATTAAAGACGTTGCAGAAGATGAATGGTGAGGATTTCGAAATGGACGAGCAAATGAAAGATGGTTTTCCAAATGTGAAATGTTTGCAATTGAAGCAATGCTTGCGACTTCGATCGCTTCTTCATAGGAAAGAGGCGGAAGAATTGAAGGAAAAGTTTTAGCAAGCAGAGTTTTTCCAGTTCCTGGCGGGCCTTGAAGCAAAACATTATGTCCGCCAGCGGCCGCGATTTCGAGTCCACGTTTAGCAAACGACTGGCCGCAAATAAGTGAAAAACACATTTCATCTTTTTGAAATTTTGGTTTCTCCGGTTCTGATTTCTCGATCAAAAAGTCGCCGTTTAAGTGCGTGAGCAGTTGTTTAAATGATTCAACTCCGAAAACTTGCACGTTTTCAATCATTGCGGCTTCTTTAGCGTTTTCTTTTGGAACAAAAAGAGTCGTTTTTGAAATTGTGCTTGCCATAACAGCGGTTGGAAGCACTCCTTGAACACTTCGAACTTCGCCATGCAA
>JACQXU010000050.1 GCA_016208545.1 Candidatus Uhrbacteria bacterium
GTCTGCACTTTACAACTAAACATGAAACAAAAAGCGGTTAAACCGCAGGAGATTGGACATGATGCGCTTTGTCAAAACGATCGTGCTCGCCTGTTCGCTGTTCGCTACTGTCAGTTGCGACAAACTCTCGCCGTTCATTTCCGATGAACAATTCAACGAACGAATTGATCTTGATGACGACGGTGTTCCAAACGAAGACGACTGCGATCCGAACGATTCGAGCATTGCGAAACTTACATACTACCGCGATCTTGACGAAGACGGATACGGATCACAAGAAACTCAACTCGACTGCGAAAAAATCAAAGGCTTTGTTGAGAAGCCTGGCGATTGCGACGACTCGGATGAAAACATCAATCCGAACGCGATCGAAATCTGCAATCTGATCGATGACAATTGCGACAACAACACTGACGAAGGTCTTGCGTCGCGTTGGTATCACGACAAAGACGAAGATGGCCACGGCGATCTAAATGAATTTCTGGACGCGTGCGATCAGCCTGACGAATTCGTTGCAATTGGAGATGATTGTAATGACGGCGATCAAGCGATCAATCCTGGCGCAATAGAAGTGTGCGATGATCGTGTTGATCAGGATTGTAACGGTATTCTGGATGACGCGATCGAAGCAAAACTCTGGTTCTCTGACAAAGACGGAGATGGTTTCGGCGATCCGTTCAATTTCATACTGTCATGCAAAACTCACACTGGCGGATATTCGCCAACAGACGATGATTGCGATGACGAAAACGCAAACATCAGCCCAAAATCGCCAGAAATGTGCAAAGACGAGGTTGACAACGACTGCGACGGTATCACTGACACGGACTTTGTTGATATGAAGTGGTACCGCGACGCAGACAAAGACGGATACGGAACGTCAGACGATTCTAAGATCGCGTGTTCATCTCCTGCTGGCTACGTTGGCAACTACAAAGATTGCGATGACGAGTCAGAGGAAATCAATCCGTCGGTCGAAGAGACGTGCAATAACGGCGTAGACGACAATTGCGATGAAGACGTCAACGAATGCAAACTCTCTGGAACGATTAGTCTAAACACGGCTAATGCATCGATCTATGGTGAATCAGAAGGCGACATCGCTTCAAAATCTATAGCTGCCATCGGTGATGTAAATGGCGATTGGTTCGAAGACATTCTAATCGGCTCTCCAGGAAATGATGAAGCTGGACAAAACGCTGGTTCTGCCTATATCGTATTTGGCCCAATTACTTCAGGGATGATAAATCTAAAAGACGCCAAAGTGCGTTTCCTAGGAGAAGCAGAAAATGATTCTGCAGGATCAGTCGTGGCATCGGCAGGAGATGCAAACGGAGACTTCATTCCTGATATTCTCATTTCCGCCCCAATGCATGATGGAGAAAAACAAAATATTGGGGCAGTGTATCTTCTCTACGGACCATTCGATGAGGGAATCGTTAGTCTTTCAGACGCTGATGTGAAGTATCTTGGAACAACCGAGAATGGAAACGCTGGAGCTTCAATCGCAGGTGGAAAAGATGTAAATAAAGATGGACTCGATGATATAATCATCGGTGTTCCATTCGACAAAAGCGATCAAACTCAATCCAGCGCTATTCATTTCTTGCTTTCTCCGTTTGAATCTACACCAATAGTCAAAACGATCCTCATGGGACAAGATATGGAAGACCAAGCAGGTGCATCAGTTACTTTCGCTGATGATAGAAATGGAGACGAAGTTCCTGAAATCGTCATAGGTGCCACATTCTGTGATGACGGACCGAATCGTATTGATGTCGGTTGCGTGTATATAGTATCTGGAACTGAAGCCACTATTGAAGGGATACGTGCCATCCCTTCATCAGCAATCAGAATTACTGGAGAAAATTCTGGAGATAATGCTGGAAAAGCGATCCAGACCGTAGGAGATGTAGATGGTGACTCGATCAGGGAACTGATCGTCGGTGTTCAAAACAATGCACGAGGCGGTGTCGGTGCTGGCAGTGTCTATGTATTATTTTCGGCTAGTCCAACTCCGCTGATACTTACACTAGCTGATATCATTCTCTTTGGTAACGCAACTTCATGGACCGGATATTCGGTAGCAGATGCCGGAGATGTAAACGACGACGGGATAAACGACTGGCTCATAGGTGCTCCGCAGTGCGACGCTGAGTTCGAGAATGGAGGCTGTACATATATCGTCATAGCAAAGAAGACAAACAGCATTGGTTCTATTACAAACGAAAATACCGCTACGATCACTGGAATCAATATAGATAATCTGTCAGGAACATCGCTTCTTGGTGGAATCGATTGGAATAACGATTCTATAATAGACATAATAATCGGCAGTAAACAAAACACGCCTTACATTGATGTAGGCGCAGCCTTTCTTATCGAAGGTCTCGGTTTCTAATTTCTCTGCCCCAACTCGGGGCTTTTTTCTTTTCCACAAAAGTCTCTATTGACGCTTTTATAATGAAACTGTAAATTGCTCTATTCCCATGCTTGTCGGAGGAACTTAAATAGATTGCTTCGCCGATATTCCCTTCGACTAACACAGGGAATACTCGGCTCGCAATGACAATAACAAGCATGGCGCTGTATCAATCTCAACAAGTTTTAGAAGCAATTAAGCGGAGTACACACCCGATTATTTGTGTACCTTCTGGAGCCGGAGCAGATCAATACTCAAGCGCGCTTGGACTTGCCAAAGTTCTCAAAAAACTCGACAAACAAGCTTCGATCGTCGCGGCGGACGGTAAACCTTCAAAAAATCTTCAATTTATTTCAGGACACGAAGACATCAAAGACAAACTTCAAGACTTGCGACAGTTTGTGATCGAGCTCGATGCATCAAAAACAAAAGTTGGAGAACTTTCGTACGAAATGAACGATGAAAAACTGCGCGTTTATCTTTCTCCAAAACAAGGCTTTTGGGATTCAGCCGATCATCAACATTGATCATTCACCAGAAAATGAACATTACGGACAAATCAATGTTGTTGATCTAACAGCGTCTGCATGCGGAGAAGTCTGTCATGATCTTATCGCATCAATTGAAGATGGACTTATTGATGAAGAAATAGCGACTGCGTTTTTAACTGGCATGATCGCAAAAACAAAAAGTTTCAAAACAAAAAACGTTACGCCAAAAACATTTCAAACTGCAAGCAGACTCATCGCAAAAGGAGCAAAACGAGAACACATCGTTCAAAACTTGTATCGCACGCGTTCGATTGACACTCTTCGACTGTGGGGTCGCGCGCTTGCGCGTTTAAAAATAGATGAGCAAGCAAAAATCGTTTGGACAATGCTCTCACAACAAGATTTTATGCTCTCAAGAGCGCAAGAAAATGATTTGCCAGAGGTGATTGACGAACTTATTACAACTTCACCTGATGCAAAAATTGTTGTGCTTATATACGAAAACAGTGAGAGAAATATTTGCGCAATAGTTCGTGTGGAAAAACCAATGGACGCAATCACGCTTTGCGCGGCATTTCATGCGTCTGGTGTGAGAGAAGAAGTACGACTCTGTTTCACAAATAAAACAGTTGCGCAAGTCGAAAAAGAATTGATTGAACACTTGAAGGAAAAAATAAAAACCGGCGTTTAACCGGTTTTTAATTTATTCTTCTGTTGTGTCTTCTTCGGTTTCTTCCGGTTCTTCAACTACTTCGCCTTCTGGAACTTCGGTTGGATTTCCCTGCCCTTCCTGAATCGGCTCTGGCAAAACTGTTGTCATTTCGCCGCGCTTCATTCGAGCAAGACGAGTCTTTGCTGGTTCGTTATCAGGATTGAGTTCAACAACTTTTTCAATCATCCCAATCGCCTCTGCTGGCTTTTTTCCAATTTCGTACATCGAGGCTAAATACCAAAGCGCGTTTGAATAATCCGGTTTAAGGCCAACAATACGCTCAAGTTCTTTTGTTGCCAAATCGTATCGTTGCAGTCTGATCAACATTTGTGAAAGCTGAAACGCAATTCCGATATCGGCTTGATTGTTGTTTCGAAGCGCGGCAAGACGTGTTGCAGATTCCTCCAAACGGCCTTGTCTTTCGTATGTTGCGGCAAGATAATAATGAGCTGGCAAATAATCATTTTTTAGCTGAATCGCGGAAGTAAACGCCTGTTCAGCAGTCTGGAGCAAACGTGTTTCTTGTTCTGTCGCAGTTTTTGCTAGTTCTTTGTCATCGGCTTCTTTCATCGCGCGAGCTCTAGTTGCAACAGCAAGATACACACGTCCCAAGTTTGCTCGATGGACAGGATTTGTCGGTTCAAGTCTTGCCGCATTTAAGAACATTTGTGCTGCCAAATCTTCCGCTCCTTGAGCAAAGCTCATCACGTCTCTATAAATTGATCCGCGAATCGTCCAGTTTGGAACAAAGTTTGGCTCAAGTGTTGTCGCTCGACTTGCTGATTCAATCGCTTTTGAAACAAGAGTCGAAATTTCTTGTGTTTGTTCGGTTGTAAGTTCTGTTCCGGCTGAACTATATTCAGTGATCTTTGCGCGCGCCTGTGCTAACTGTGCCGCGGCGAGATTTCTATAATATGTGTCGCTCAAACCATTCAAACGAACCGCGCGCTCGAGATTACCTGCGACTTCGTCAATATTCGCCCCGGCTTTGTCTGCTGTAACTGCTTTTGCAAATGCGACTTCAGCGGCGTAGCGCTGGCCTGTCACAAACAATGACGCTAAAACTCCAACTGCCACAAGCACAAACGCGAAAGAAGTTGCGAGCCCGAGTTTCGGTGAACGTCCGAAATCTGTATTCCAAAGTTTTAACATTACTTGTGAAGCAAGAAGTCCGGTAAATCCCCAAAGCATGAATTCCATTGTTAAGTTTGAGGAATATAGTAAGTGTGAAAGAAGCAAAACAGCCCATCCAACAAAAATCACATAAGTCATTTTCCATTCTTCGTGGTCTCGTTCAAAAATCAATCTACCAAGCGCTTTTTTTGCGACCCAAATCATAAGCGCGAGCCAAAGAGCAGTTCCAACAATTCCAAGAGTTGCAAAAGTCGTTAGAAAATCAGACTTTGCACGATCAAATCGGATTGACCAAAATTGCGAAGCGTTAACTGTCGCTGGTTTAAACGCGAGATAATCGTGAACATAAGTGCCAGGCCCTGTTCCAAAAAGCATATTGCCTGAATCAGAACCAAGAGCCGCTTTTGTGATATTCCAACTTGTGCCAAAACTTGGCGAGACAACAATTGGAAGATTCAAACGAAGCGGGGACGGAAGGAAAAGAAGCAAGATGCTCACTAATAGAACAACCAGCGGAAGCGCAAATTTTTTCGGATTTGGAAATTCTTGTGATTGGATAAATCCAAAAGCGGCAAGAAGTAAAACTCCAAAAATGTTGATTACCCAAAAAACACTAAAATCAATCGCGATAAGCGCAACTAAGTTCACCAAAGTAACAATAATAATCAAAACACGCATTGCTTTGCCAATTCCGCCAAGCGGAATTACGCGATCACGCCCTTGATGTGAAACAAGCCACATAGCAAGTCCAGTAAACATGATAGCTGTCAAAAATGTGATAAGACCGTTTAATGTTCCAACTGTGTTGAAGCCGAGCGACTGTGCAAATTCAAAAGGCAAATGCACGAGATTAAACATTCCAAGAAGTGCAACCAAACCTGAAATCGCGGAAGAGAGCAAAACTGCAAAAAGGACATTTCTCTGCGTCTGCGTTCCACTCGCGTTATTCATCAAAACATAAAACAACACGATGTACATTACGATTGAAAGAAAACTTGTATATTCCTGCGAAGCCTGGCCTACCCAACTTTGATAACCGGCAAAAGAAGTTGCGGCAGAAATGAGAACTGCGAGCAAGAAAACGCCTGGAATGATATTTAACCAGCCTGATCGAAACGTAAGATGCTTTGTCATTACCATTTGTCCAAGCCATGCCACGAGAGCAAGAATGGACAAGACGACGAGAAGCAATTGTTTATTATGCTCAAGAACGCTTGTTGACCAAGGTAGAAAAAAGAGCGGAAGAAGGAAAAAGAGCAAGTACACTGACCACGACGTGATTTTCTGAAAAATATTGTTCATAATGTGAATTAATATTCAGGGTTACTGTTTTTTTGATTTATAATCTTGAATAGCTTTTACAACTTTGCTGTCACTTTTCATGTCCTCGATAAACAGAATATGGCTTTTGTTGATTTGCATTTTGTCTTCAGGACCGTGCGCTTCGCCACCAAGTTTTGCAAGAGAGAGATTTGATGCTTGATCAAGACCGACAGAGCCTGTTTGAAGATAAAAAACATCTGTCAGTTCATAAAAATCATCACTCGGCTTTTTAAGTTTGCCAAAATATACCTGTCCGTTATCAAGAAAGACTGATTGATAAAAACCAGATAAAGTCATTGAGTCTTGAAGTCGTGGAGTTTTATACCACCAAATTGCGCCGACGACAATAAGGACTAAAACAATAATAATCCACAGCCATGGATTTTGCTTTTTCTTATTTTCTGGTTGACCCATTGGACGAACAACCGGCCCTCGATTGAGCTTTGATTCGATAGCCATAACTAAATGTTATATTACTCCAGAGCAATACGGCTGACAAGTGGTTTTTGTGGAAAACAAACATGTTTGAAAATCAAAAGCAGGGTTGTTTAACCCTGCTTTTTCAATTACTGATTATTCGGCTGGAAGTTCCGCTGGTGCTTCTTCGACTGGAGCTTCTTCAGCTTCTGGTGCTTCTTCAGCCTCTTCAGCTTCTGGAGCCTCTTCGACTGGAGCTTCTTCAGCTTCTGGTGCTTCTTCAGCCTCTTCAGCTTCTGGAGCTTCTTCAGCTTCTTCAGCCTCTTCAGCTTCTGGAGCTTCTTCAGCTTCTTCAATGACTGCGGCAACGGCTTCTGCTTCAACGTCGCTTGTAACTGTCACTTCGATTTCTTCTGTTGTGTTGTCAGAGATTGTAACTAGCGCTTCCTCAACACCGATCGCAATCCAGTTGAATTCGAGATCAAACGATGTTGTTGAACCTGCGCTATGGTTGATTGTGAAGCCGGTTGTGTCCTCATCGCTCACCCAAACTGTTCCTGGAATGTATTGATCAGAACGTGAACTGAAAGTGACGATTGGCAAGTACTCGTATTCTGTCTCGAAAGTCACGCGAACCTGTGTATCACCAGCTTTGAGGCGCACTCGTCCTGCCATATCACGAGATCCATATAGATGCTCGGCAATGGTCACAGAACCCTCGAAAGTGTAATCGCTTGTAGTTACGTTATCTGCCAACGAAAGCGCAAAGCTGTTTCCGCCTTGCAAGTCACTGGATTCTGATTCGTCTGGCTGATACCAAGTGTTAATAACTTGAACCATGACCGTTTCTGATTCACCATTCCAGTCATTGAGAGCCATACCGATCACACGGCCCTCTTCTGTTGCTTTCATGGCGGCACCTGGTGTTGAAGATGTTGTCAAGAAATCACCTACTGCAATTGATCCATTTTCCGCAACTACTTTGACAGGAACACGTCCGACAAGGGCAACTGGTAATGGTCGCTCTGATTCTGGAACGTTATAACCAGCTGAAGTAAAGTCGCTATAGTTATTTGAGACAATTCCTACAACAGGTCCTTGATATGGGAATGTTGAAGGTACAACCTGAACAATTTCTTGGTCACCATGGCTACTGTCAGTTGTCAAAACTTTTTCTGTTCCAGGCACAACAATCATGCCGTACTCTACACCTTCAGCTGTTGGATATTGCTCAGCGTAGTCAGCGGTCGGAGCACCATTACAGTCTTTCAAAGCTTCTGTCTGTGTTCCGTTTGTTTCATGACAGATCGCAAATGGACCATTGATACCAGTTGCAGTTGCAAGCTCGAATGTTGCAACACCGGCTGCGGTTATATTCCAATCGTCTCCACCAGTAAGAGCAATGGTAGACGCCGCGTTACTGTTTCCAACTGTTATTACATCTGCTGATGTTCCTTCAGTCGCGATAGAAATTGTATTGCCCAGGTCAGTTGTTACGCCACCGATTTCAAGAGTTGTTGAGTTACTCGCCGCATCGAGGAAATTAAATGTAGCACTACTTGAAGTAAAGTCACCTCCTGTTACTACCAAATCAGCATCAATAGTCAAACTGTCTCCTGTCCGAAGTGTGTCGTTCGCACTTCTATAGAGAGATACTGAATTAGCATCCGAACCAAATTGAATACCTGCGGCCACTGTAGAAGCAGACCATGTGCCATCGCAGTCGAAACATACACCAACACTTGAATCCGCTCCACTTGCATCTGCAACATATATGCTAGCGGCAAGCGTTGTACCTGTTGCATCTCCTGTTGCATCGAAATATCCACCTATAGTTGAAATAGTTGTCGATACATCGCCACTACCTGTGTGTGAGGCCGTTGCGAGAATTCCGTATAAGTTCTCAGTGCCATTTGCGTTAGAATCAGCTCCAGTTTTCACTGCTGTAAAGTAACCAGAATAACCTGTTTGAGTTACTGTACCTGTGATTGCAGCTGAAGAAACCCAATTACTAGAAAGTCCGTATGAAGTAGCGGCACCAGTTGCAGTAAAGATCGTGTCGATATCTAATGCAATATTGTTATTTGTTGCTGAAGTATCATTTATTTCCAAAACTCCTGTTGTTGAAGTATTTGGTGTTGTCGCTCCATCTATCTTCGCACCATCTCCGGCATCCAAAATCACATTGAAGTCTCCGCCAGATAGGTCTAGGTCGCCATCTGAAAGTAATATGTCGCCAGAGGTCACTACGATTGCGTCCACTCCGTCGGTGTAGGCACCGATGGAGATGGCACGATCCCATGATGCTCCGATCTGAAGAGCATATTCATTGGCGCTCTGTGCTGTTCCAGCAAGAGCCGCAATGTCAAAACCAATAAGGTTGTCGTCGTTGGTGACATCATTCGAACTCTGTGTGGCCGTGATCTGCATCGCAGTCAATGTTTCAGTTGTATCATCATTGTCGTCAGCAGAAGTGAAGGCTAAGTTCATGCCTTCCACAGCATTCGTGTCAGAGGTGATGTTAATATCGAGAACACCATCAGTTGCGTCCGTAAGAGTTGTATTGATCTCGATGGCTGCACCTGTTGTTGGATTGGTTTGGGCAACGTCAATCGCATTTCCAGCCACGTTTGTTCCCATGTTAAGGTCAATGGCATTTTCTGTTGCAGCGGCTGTTGCATATGTGATGTCAATGGCATTACCAGTTCTAATACCAGAGATGTTCATG
>JACQXU010000049.1 GCA_016208545.1 Candidatus Uhrbacteria bacterium
GCGCGTCCAGCGACAGTTGAACGACCGACCAAGAGCGGCTCTGGGCTTCTACAAACCTGATGAAAAATTTAATGAACTCGTTGCGTTAAATTCTTGAAACCAAGCATTAAATAATTTTTACATTAACTTCTCTTTCTAGGATTACTAACTCTTAGTTTTTTATTTTACGACGCATTCCAAATAACATCCGGCCGGATGTTATTTGGAATGCGTGATTTATATTTCCAATCTCATATTTCAGATTTCTGATTTATTACCTCCGACCTCTACTTGTAATATACATGATCTCCGAATCGTAAATCTATGTACTCAAGAGATAACACGTCTTTTACCTTTTCTCGCATAACCAAATCGAGTCTTTCTGCTTGAGCCTCAATGTCTCCTGTTGCATCTAATAAAATTCTATATCCAACTTCTGTTAGAATACCTGTCCACTTCCCTGCCAATCTATCAAACTCTGTTTGAACAAACAAAATCTTTTGCACACGAAGATACTCTTGAAATCTAAACACACTGAAAATTTCTTCAGATGATAAAACAACGTTTCCTATTTGAACCTCAACATTGTTTCTATCAACAAAAAGAGGCAATGATGACACATCTTGAGCTTCTGCTTTTCGAATTATTACACCATCCAAATCAACTACAAATGATGAATCGGATGTTTGCCAAATTAAATAAGATGTTCTCTCAATGAGTTGAATATCAACACGGTTGTCATTTTTCTCAATCTTTATTTCTCGAAAAGTAAATTTTTCCTGTAATTTTTTTGTTAATTGTTCATTGTTAAAAAGAAAACGGTTTTGTTTAGTAAAAATAAAAAACACACTTTCGTTCATGTATTCTCGAATAGTATTTTCTATTTCAGTTTTTGATATAGTTTCACGGCCCTTCACATTTATTTCCCTGACTAGCAGAGACGAATGAGAAAAAAATACTGACAACAATACAATCGCGGCTATAAACGAAATCAAAATACCAATCAGAATAATCAAAGGCCTTCGATCGATTCGATCGCGAAAATACGGGTTCTTGTATGAACGAGACGCGTACCGTTTTTGTTGAGTTTTACGAAAATAATCTCTGCGTCGCATACTAAATAACTCTTCTTGGAAGAAAAGGATTGATTCGCGTTACAATTTCATACGGAATCGTGTGAATCTTTCGCGAAATTTCAGTTGCGCTTATTTCATTCCGGCCGTCAATACCAAGAAGCGTCACAACTTGCTCTTTTTCAACTGTCGGAACTGCCGAAACATCAATCATCATCATATTCATGCAAACTCTTCCAATAACTTTACAACGATAACCTCCAACTAGCACTTCGCCGACAGAAGAAAGCAACCGATCATAACCATCCCAATATCCAACTGGCAAAACTGCAATACGGCTTCTCTGTTTTAGTTTCTCTGTCATTCCATAACCAATTGGCGTTCCGATTGGTAAAAATTTTACTTGCGCAATACGCGTTTTCCATTTCAAAACAGGTCTCAATTCGCAGTTGATGCTTTGTTTTCTAATTGTCTGTTCAACCTGTTCAGACGGCCAAATTCCATACATTGCGATTCCTGCGCGAACAAGTGTCCCGTGCGTTGCAGGATAAAGAAGAATGGCGGCAGAACACGCGCAATGAACATGCAAAGGTTTGAAATTATGATTTTCAAGCTCATGAAATGCGTCAGTAAAACGCGAAAACTGCAAAGTCGCATATTCAGAATTTCCAGTGTCTTCAATGTTTGCAAAGTGTGTTGAGATACCACAAAGCGACAAATGCGAACTTCGTTTCATTTCCAAAAGAAAATCTACTAAATTCTCGAGTAAAATACCGCGTCTTGAAGTTCCTGTTTCTATTTTTAAGTGAATCAGAGCTTTGGAAGCTGTTGCCGCGGCAACACGTTCCAATTCCTCAATATCATCACGATCCGCAAGTGTAAGTTCTATTCCGCACCGAACAGCTTCGGCATATCTATGTTGCAAAACATAGCCAAGAACAATAATTTGAGCACTCGGAAACATTTCCCGCAACATGATTGCATCATCAAGTTCATCAACTCCAAAAGATTGAACACCAACGCGCGATGCAATTTGCGCTACTTCTTTTACTCCGTGTCCGTAAGCGTTTGCTTTCACGATCGCACAAAAATTCGCTCCGTGCGACAACGCTCGCAAAGTTTTTATATTTGAAATCAGCGCCTGCTCATCAATTTCAATCCAAGTCCTTTCCATATCGTCATCACACTTAACTACCGATCGGTAGTTAAGTGTGATTTGGTTAAATTAAAAATTTTCTTTTGGACCGATCGTTTTCAGACTAATAAAACGACCTTTTTTATTCATCCATTTTTCAACACTCTGTTTTAGTTGATGCTGATCAAAACCAAAAACAATAATGTCTGGATTTACATTTTTAATAATATTATAACTTCCTAGTTTTTTATCAGATAATTGCACGTCATCCACAAACGAAAGCGAACGAACAGACTGCAAACGTTTTTGTTCATCAAATTTTGTTTTTTTTTGTTTCAAAATCCATACATGCTCATCGCGAGCAACTGAAACAAAGAGGGTCTCCCCTACTCTCTTTGCTTGTTCCAAAAAAAATATGTGTCCGGAATCCAATTCATCAAATGTTCCAAAGACAAGCGCGCGACCATACATATTATTTTACTTCCGGTCGAAGTGTTGGAAACAAAATAACTTCTTTGATATTTTCGGCTCCTGTCAGAAGCATCACCATGCGATCAATACCGATTCCTAACCCGAAAGTTGGCGGCATCCCGTGTTGAATTGCTTCCAAATAGTCAAAATCTGTTTGATGTGCTTCTTCAAAGCCTGCTTCCTCGCGCGCTTTTTCAGCAATGAAACGTTTTTCCAAATCAACAGGATCGTTTAATTCCGAATAGTTGTTTCCGATTTCACTTCCGAGTGCAAACGCTTCGAATCGTTCCACAAAACGCGGATCAACAGATTTTTTTGCCAAAGGAGAAACCTCAACAGGATAATCATAAACAATTGTAGGCTGAACAAGTTTTTCTTCAACTAATTCTTCAAATGCAAACGCCATGAGTTCTCCAACGGATTTCATTCGAGCGATATTTTCATGTTGATCTTTTGACAAACGCTTTTTTAATTCCAAACGTGCTAGTTCCTCATCATTCCAAATTTCTTTCGAAATTTCACCGATTTTTTCAACAGCCTCAATCAGACGTATTCGTTTCCACGGCCGAGCCAGTTCAACTAAAATTTCTCCGTGTCGTACTTGCGTTTTTCCGACTGATTGTTTAACAGAGTGTTCAAAAATCTCTTCGAATAAATCCATGCCGTAAAAATAATTTTGATAGGCAATCTGCGCTTCAAACATTGTAAACTCTGGATTGTGATCGCGATCAATACCTTCGTTTCGAAACACTTTCGTAATCTCGTACACTTTTTCAAAACCGCCAACGATTAAACGTTTTAAATACATTTCATCTGAAATTCTAAGATAAAAATCCGCATCTAGTGCGTTGTGATGTGTTTTGAATGGACGCGCAAATCCTCCTCCGTAAACTGGTTGAAGTGTTGGTGTTTCAACTTCAATAAAACCTCGTTCGTCGAGCAAATTTCGAATAGCGGCAATAATTTTCGAACGAGTCAAAAGACGATCACGAACATCGCTGTTCATTATTAAATCCAAATATCGTTTTCTGAACCTTGTTTCAACGTCCGAAAGTCCGTGCCATTTTTCTGGCAAAGGAAGTAAGGCTTTTGCAAGTGAACGATAGGAAAAAATATCCAAACTTTGTTCGCCTTTTTTTGTAACAAAAGCTTTTCCTGTGCACTGCACAAAATCACCAATGTCAATCATTTGCAAAAATTGTTTATATTCAATTTCTCCAATATGATCTTTGCGAAAAACAATCTGCATCAAACCCGATCCGTCTTGAAGATGACAAAAAGTTAATCCGCCATGCGTTCGAATTAAACGAATGCGCCCGACAAGCGTCGCATCAGTTTGTGACGACATTTGTGTTTCAAATGTTCTCAAAAATTCCGCAACAGTGTGAGTTCGTTGTGTTGTTGAAGGGAATGGATCAATTCCTGCGTCGCGCATTGCCTGAAGGCGCGCAAGTCTAGTCTGCATTTCTTCTATCATAAAATTTTCATTATTTTATATTCAATTACACCGCTTGGAACATTGATCGAAGCTGTATCCCCCACCCTTCTTCCAACGAGCGCTTGTCCGATCGGAGACTCATTGCTAATTTTTCCGGAAATCGGGTCTGCTTCTGTTGAACCGACTAGCGTGAATGTTTTTTCTTTGCCATTCACAACAGCCAAAAAAGTACAACCTAAATCAATTATATCTGTGCCGGATGTTTGCTCAACCAAAACAGCAGTGTGAATCATTTCTTCAATTTGAAGAATCCGTGCTTCATTCAAAGCCTGTTGTTCTTTTGCGTCTTGATATTCAAAATTTTCGGACAAATCGCCGAGTTCTTTCGCTGAACTAATAATACCTGCAATTTCACGACGAGTTTTTCGTGTACGCTCTTCAAGTTCGCGTTTTAGATCGTCTAATTTTTCTTGAGATAAATATGTGGACATAATAGACTTTGTGGAAATTACCTTTCTTTTGAACTGCTGTCAACAGATTTTTTGACCTGTAAACCACGAGGAATCGTAGCAAAAGCAGTACCAAGAGGGACGGTCAACATGAGTGCGATTGTACCAACCATAGTTCGAACAAATTCTTCTGCAACTCCTTGATTGTTCAAAAAAGTTCCAACATCAGATGAAGACGAAAAGAAAAGCAAAAACATCGGCAAAGCCGCGCCTGCGTAAACTAAAACAAGTGTGTTAACAGTCGAGGCGATGTGATGCTGACCAACGCGCATTGCGCGGAAAAAAAGTTCACGTCGTTTGAGATTTGGATTAGCTGTTTTAATTTCTTCAACAACTTCTGACTGTGTGACAGCAACATCATCGAGTACACCGACGGTTCCAAGAATAATTGCGGCAATAAAAAGAGCGACCGGATCTTTAATTGTTTCTACTTCCCACAAAAGCAGTAATGATTCTTCATTTCCCAAACCTGAAAGCGAACTGAAATTTGTAAAAATATAACTAAATAGCACGACTAAAAACAATCCTGAAACAGTTCCAAGAAACGCAAAAAAAGTTCGCATTCGGAGCCCATGTGAAAGATGAATGTTCACAAGAAGTATTATTGATGACGCAAGAACAGTCATTAAAACCGGATCTCGGCCAGCAAGAATTTGTGGAAACAAAAACCAAAACAAAACAAACAAAGTGAATGCTAGGCCTATGAGTGAAAACAGTCCGCGAAAAAATCCGATCGCGATTGCAACCGCCGCGAAAATAAAAAAGAGAACAGCGAGTGAACTCGTACGAACTTTGTCATCAAAAAAAGTCGTTTGAGTGCCGTCTGGATTCTCAACAATTCGCAAACGAACATTGTCCCCTTTTTTAAGTTTGATATAGAGTCCGTCTGGAAATGAAGCTGTCGTGTCAACTTTAAAAACTTCACCTAAGCTATTTTTTGCTTCGAAGTTGTAAAAATGTTTCCCGTCGGTTTCCTGATCCTGGATGTTTGTAATCGTCGCTTTTACCTCTTTTGGCTCAATTATTTCCTGCGCAAAAACGCTTGTTGCGTAAAATACAGACAAAAGCAAACAAAAAATAATAACCCTTGGTTTCATACGAAAATATATTACCATTAAAAAAGATCCACCGACAGTGTGTGATGGATCAGGTTCCCTGGTAGAGGTTGATTCGCAATCCGTCTTCTGCAAGCCTGTCATCTCCTCGGAAACGTCTTGCGAGACCGACCGCGACAGCGGCGATAGGAGCTTTCTCAAGAAGAATTCCCATTTCGAACTTGTGGTTGTCCACAGCGATATTCTTGAATGGATTGACAAGCTCGCCATAGCATTGGAGTCGCCTTTCCAATCTTCTAATAGGAACAAACGATTGCGACGCACCACCGCTCAAGTAAATACTCTCGACTTTGGCGTTCATTGTACAATTCTCGTAGAATTCGATTGCGCGTGCAATCTCATCGGCGAGTGCACTATAAACCTGATCTTCGATTCGACGTATCTGTAACATAGTTTCAGTATCAGAGATCGCCTCGTCATCCGAGACTTGGTAACCCAAAGCCTCTTCCAATGAAATACCTAGTTTCCGAGCGATATCTTCGGTCACCAAAGATCCACCGCGTGCAATATCACGATTGAATACTGTCACTCCATTTGAGACAACGCTGATGTTTGTAATAGAAGAGCCAACGTTCACTAGCGCAACGATCTCGTTTGTTGGAAAGTAAGGTGGTCGGGTTTGCCTAGACAGTTTCTGTGGATAAGGTTCCCCCTCTTTCGGAGGGTGTTTTTAGTTTAGAGAGGAATAGATTTCGT